>DASSZO010000243.1:0-4878 GCA_035702815.1 Candidatus Aquilonibacter sp.
CTCCTGCGAGAGGTCCGCCACATCGGACGAGCTGCGAACGCTTGCTCCGATGAAGTTTGCGATGCCCCGTTTGTACCGGTCGACCAGAAGGGCGAAGCGTTCCGTCTCGCCGTCCCGGATGCGCCGGACGAGAGCTTCGTCGCTCTCCGCCTCGATGGCCATCCCTCTCGTTTCTCGTTTCCCTCTGGGTCCTGGTACTCGTGCCTTCTGGTTTTGTTACGCCGGGGATTGGCCCTGGCCCACGTCGTACCCGTGGAAGCACATGTCAGCCAATGGTACGGCAGGGAATCTCGGCGCTCGCGGCTTTTTGAACGCGAGCGTTCTCGTGTTTGCCGCTAGCATGGTCATGAACCTGGGCGGCTTCGCCTTTCACGCGATCGCCAGCCGCCACTTGGGCGTCTCGGAATACGGCGCGCTCTATGCGCTGATCTCCGTCTACCAGATCGCCGTGACGCCGGTGCTCATCTTTACGCCGGTCGTCGCACGGTATGCCGCGGAATTCCGGGCGCTCCACGACGATGGGCACGTTCGCGGTCTACTTGAACTCGTCGTACGAGCGTTCGCGGTTCTGGGACTCGCCTACGCGATCATCGCGGCCGTTCTGGCCGTTCCGCTCGGCGGCTTCTTGCATGTCGCCAGCTGGCAACTGCTCATCGTCGGCGCGATGTGCGCGGTGGCCGTGCTTTCCGGAACCGTCCGCGGCATCAGTCAAGGCATCCATTCTTACGCGCCGTTCAGTTACTCGATGGCGGCCGAAGGCATCGTGAAAGTCGCCGTTGTCGGACTCTTCGCGCTCGGCGGTTTGTCGCTCGGCGGCGGAACGGCGGCATTTCTAGCCGGACTCACCGCCGGCGGGATCGTCGTCGCAATACCGTTGCTTCGTCAGTTTCGCGTGGTTCAACCGACGCCGGTCGTGCTCGATTGGAAGCGGATCGGTGCCACGACCGCCGGCGCTGCATCATTGATGCTTACCGTGACGTTCATCGGGACGATGGACGTCGTCGTGGTGAAGCACTTTTTCTCGACGACCGACGCGGGACTCTATTCCGCGATCTCACTGTGCGCGCGCATCTTGCTGTATTTCGTCGGGTTCATTCCCGCGATTCTGATACCGCAGGCGACGCACCGCCACGCGCAAGGCGCGCGCACGCGCCATACGTTGTGGATGGCGCTGATCTTCGTTGCGACCGTCTCGTGCGCGGGCGTCGTGTTCTATCAGTTCTTCGGATACATCGTGCTGCATGCGCTGGTGGGACATGCCTTCGATGCGGGGTTGGGCCTTTTGCCGACCTACGCCGGTGCGATGGCATGTCTTGCGATCACGAACACGCTGGGATCGTACGCGCTCGCCACGCACCGCCTCGCCTTTGTCGTGCCGCTGCTCGTGTCGGCCTTGGGGACACTCGGCCTGATCGCCGTCTCGCACGTGACCTTGACCCTCGTCGTGCACGAACTGCTGTTAGGAAACGTCGTGATGTTGCTCGCGACCGCGGTGCCGCTCACGCTTGAAGGCTTGCGATCGGCGCGCGCATGAACGTCTTGCTCATCGGCGGTTCGGGACAACTCGGCCAAGAGATTCGAGTCCGATGGACGGGGCACGACGTCTTTGCGCCGTCGCACGCGCAAGCGCCGATCGAAGACCTCGCGCGCGTCGAGGACTGGATCGAGCGCTCGCAAGCCGCGGTCGTCGTCAACTGCGCGGCGTTTCATAACGTAGACGTGTGCGAAACGCAATCCGACCAGGCCTTCGCGATCAACGCGCTTGCCGTCGACCGCATTGCGGCGTTGTGCGAACGGCGTGGAATCGTGTTCGTAACGATCAGCACCGACTACGTTTTCGACGGTAACGCAAACGAGCCATATTCCGAGAGCGATTGCACGAATCCGATTTCGTGCTACGGTGCCTCCAAGCGCGCCGGTGAGTCACTCGTGTTGCGGCGTTCGATGAAGGCATTTGTCGTGCGCACCTGCGGCGTCTACGGACGCTTCGCATCCAAAAGCAAAGGGACGTTCGTCGATCGCATCATCAAACAAGCGCGAGAAGGCCAAGCGATACGCGTCGTCAGCGACGTCGTCGCGTCGCCCACGTACGCGGGACATCTTGCCGACGCACTCGGAAAATTGGTGCTGACGGCCGAGTACGGTCTCTATCACGCGTGCAACAATGGCCCCGTTTCGTGGTTTGCGTTTGCGCAAGCGGTGCTCCAGCACGCGGGCATCGATTATCCGATCGAAGCGATCGCGGCCTCCGATTGGAAGGCGGCCGCGCGACGCCCGGTCTATTCGGCGCTTTCGAGCGCGAAGCTCGAGCGCGTGGGTATCGTTATGCCGAGTTGGACCGACGGCATCGCCGCCTATCTGCAAGACGTCGCGAGATAAACGATGACCTACGACGTGATTATCGTCGGCGGCGGAATCGTCGGGCTCGCCACCGCGCGTGAACTCCTTGAACGAAGTCCCGACCTGCGACTTGCGATTTTAGAGAAAGAGAATACGCTCGGCGCGCATCAGACCGGGCACAACAGCGGCGTCATTCATTCCGGGATCTACTACAAGCCAGGCTCGCTCAAGGCCGAACTGTGCACGCTCGGGCGAACGCTGCTGTGGGAGTATTGCGATCGTAAGGGCATTGCGTATAAGCACGTCGGGAAGCTGATCGTTGCAACCGAAGAGCGTGAACTTTCGATGCTCGAAACGCTGTACGAGCGCGGCGTGCAGAACGGCATTCGCGGCTTGCAGATTCTCGATGCGGCGGCGATTCGAGAACGCGAACCGCACTGCGTTGGAATAAAAGCGATTTACTCGCCGGTGACGGGAATCGTCGACTACGGCAAAGTTGCCGCGGCGTATGCCGGCGACGTGACGGACTCCGGCGGCGAGATCTTCACCGGACGCGAAGTTCGCGCGATCCAACGGTTGGGTGATCGTACGCGCGTTGTCACCAGTGCCGGCGAGTACGAGGCACGCCGCATCATCACGTGCGCGGGATTACACTCGGACCGGGTAGCGCGGTTGACGGGGGGCGCGAGCGATCCGAAGATCGTTCCGTTCCGGGGTGACTATCTCGTGCTCAAGCCCGAGAAGCGCCACCTCGTCAAGGGCAACATCTATCCGGTGCCCGATCCGAACTTTCCGTTCTTGGGCGTGCATTTTACGCCGCGGATGGACGGCGAGATCTGGCTCGGCCCCAATGCCGTGCTGGCGTTCGCGCGCGAAGGCTATTCCTTTCTCACGATCGATCCGCGCGATCTGGCAGAAACGCTAACGTATCCCGGCTTTTTGAAGCTTGCGGCCAAGCATGCTGCAACGGGCTTCGGCGAAATGTACCGCGACGTCGTTCGAAGTGCGTATGTGAAGGCTCTGCAGCGGTACATTCCGGAGCTCCAGCCCGAGGACACGCTTGCGGGGCCGTCGGGCGTGCGCGCGCAGGCGATGACGTTGGACGGCAAGCAGGTCGACGATTTCGTCTTCGAGGGCGACGATCGGACCTTGCACGTTCGCAACGCGCCGTCGCCCGCCGCGACATCGTCGCTCGCGATCGGACGGTACATTGCCCGCGATGCGATCGAACGTTTCGACCTCAAAGCGTTACCCGTGACGCCTTAAGGAGAACGCGCCCCTTTTCCTTAAGATAGGCGGGCTATGGAACTTCGTCTCGATACCGCCATCGTCGACCGATGCCGGGAACTTGCCTCGTCCATCGTCGATCCCGTTAGCGGGTTCATCGCCGGGCACTCGACCGTTGCCGTCGAGCGCTCCGTCCTGCGCCTGCTAGGCGTGGACGGCGTCGGCGCCGACGAGGTTCCGGTCCCGAACATGATCGTCGATTCGCTTTCTGCCCAGGACCGGGCGGCGGGCGTTGCGCTCGCGTTCGGACGCGGCATTGCCGAGACGGGCCTGGACCCGCGCGCGCTCGGAGAAGCGATCGCGAACGGCACCCATCGGCTGGACGATTTTTCCGACGTTCCCGAGGCCGCGGCACGCGGCGCGCTCAAGCCCTACGTCGAGGCCGCCATCAACACGATTCGTTCGCGCCGCGCCGAGCGTGAAGAACGGCTGGCGCGTCTCGCGCAACTGCCGCCGCCGCTGCTCTACGTCATCGTTGCCAGCGGCAACATCTACGAAGACCGCACCGCTGCCGTTGCCGCCGTCGAAGCCGGCGCGCAGATCATCGCGGTGATTCGCTCGACGGGGCAATCGCTGCTCGATTTCGTGCCCTTCGGTCCGACGACCGAAGGCTTCGGCGGTACGTACGCCACGCAAGAAAATTTCCGCATCATGCGCGCCGCGCTTGACGACATCTCCGAGCGCGAAGGGCGCTATGTGATGCTCACCAACTACGCGAGCGGACTGTGCATGCCGGAGATCGCATCGATGGCCGCGCTCGAGCGGCTCGACATGCTGCTCAACGACTCGATGTACGGCATTCTGTTCCGTGATATCAACATGAAGCGCACGTTCATCGATCAGCACTTCAGCCGCATGCTCAACGCGCAGTCGGGCATCATCATTAACACCGGCGAGGACAATTACCTCACGACGGCCGATGCCGTCGAACAAGCGCCGGCCGTTCTTGCGTCACAGTTCATCAACGAAGAGTTCGCGCATCGCGCCGGCATGCCCGACGAACAGATCGGTCTGGGCGACGCGTACGAAATCAATCCCGACCTGCAGGACGGCTTCTTATATCAAGTCGCGCAAGCGCAGCTCTCGCGTCAGATCTTCCCGAAGGCGCCGCTCAAATATATGCCGCCGACCAAGCATATGACCGGCGACATCTTCAAAGGGCACTTGATGGACGCCATGTTCAACTTGACGTCGGTCATGACGAAGCAGACGATCCATCTGTGCGGCATGCTGACCGAAGCGATTCACACG
>DASSZO010000015.1:0-16393 GCA_035702815.1 Candidatus Aquilonibacter sp.
CCGTTGCGGGATCGTAGCGTACGTCGAAGGCGGGCATCGGTTTGGCCAGGATGTGCGCTGCCACCAGGCTCGGAATCGCCCACTGCCCGGACACACCAGCGGCCGTCCTGGGTCGCTCAAGATTGCCGACGATTCCGGTGATCAGGTTGCCGACCACGTTCGTAATCGGCCCATGAAGCAGCGACAAGCCTTCGGTCGCCGCTGCCTGCACCAACTCGGATGCGATGGGCGAATGTGCGGACGACGTCCCTAGCACAGCTGTGGGCGAAGCATCGATCGTGAGGCGCGTAGCGCCGTCGACGAATGCCACGTCGGGAACGTTCGATTTCGCTCCCATCATCGCTTGAATGACGGAATCCGAAACGCCGGCCTTTCGCAGCGAAATCAAGCCGTTGGCCGAAAGATCGAAATTGTGAGGATCGGCGGCGATCGCCGCGATCATCGTCTCGTTACCGAGACCGCTTTGCACCATTCGGATAACGTCCGCATTGGTAAGCGCAAGCGTTTGCGCACGTGCGTTAAGCGGAGACGCTGCAAGCAGCGCGACGCAGATGACGGCGATTCCGAAACGAGTGTTCATGATTGCTCTCCCGCGGAACGGCGACGTGCGGTAATACCATCCTACTCGTGTGCGCGTCGAGGCGCAATTGCGACGACAAATGCATGCTCGACGTGTGCCCCCGCACAACGCAGTGCGTGCGCGCAATCTTCGAGCGTTGTCCCGGTCGTGCAGACGTCGTCAAAAAGCACGACCGTCATCCCTTCGACGATGGGCGACACCGCGACGAAGCGATCTTGCGCGCCGAGACGCTGCTCGCGGGTACGGCCTCGTTGGCGGCCCTCTCCGATGCAGCGCAACGCGCAAAGTATGGACGCGCCTGCGTGCGTGGCCGCGAACGTCGCCATCGTTTCCACCCCGTCGCACCCGCGCACGCGACGACGCGCGCGCGTCGTCGGAACGGGAACGATCGGCATCGATGCGCCGGCGAATCTTGCCATACGCAGGCCGAGCGCGGCAGCTACGTCAGCGCGGCCATCTTTGAGCGCGACAACCGCGGAACGAAGCGCGCCGCCGTACGTTCCTAACGCCTCGACGTGCAGGGTAGCCGTCCGATGAACGATCGGGGGCGAAATCGGTACGCAACGCTCGCATAATGCGGCTTTCGTCGTGCCGCAGCCGGCGCAGCAAGGCGGAAAGACGGCATCCAGAACGCGGGCGAACATGATCGGCATGCCTCTGCGCGGTTCGCTGCCTAAAGCAAGGGGGGCCGATGCCGCAATGTACATGGGCCGGCGAAAATCGCCGGCCCATTACCGTCGTGGAGGACGTCTGTTGAAGGCACGAGAGCCCGGCAGCCACAACGCACGATCGTACGGCTCTGTGACAGCCGGCTCTACCGGACGTACACCCCGGTCGCGCTGCTGAGCGTGGTGCCTGCACCGCTGATTCGATTCGCGGCCGTCGTGATCGAGCCGCCGACGTTCGTCGCAATTTGCGATGCGGTGAACTCTTGCACGTCGTAGAGATCGGTCACCCACAGGTTGCCGCTTGGATCGACATCGCAGAACTCCGGTGTTCCCCCGAACGCGCTGCTTGCGATCGTCTCGATCGGCGTGGCCGAAGCCGCGTTCGTCGTGCCGGCAGCGAAGATGTCCACCGTTCCCGAGGGCCCGTTCGTGTCGACCACGTAGATCCGTCCGCTCGAATCTACGCACAGTCCCCAATTCCGGTTGAAGACGCCGGAAATCGTGCGCGTTACGTTGCCCGTCACCGATCCCGCGTTCGTACCGGGATTCGCCATCACGTTCACCGTGTTGGAATTGTCGTCGGAATAGTAGATGTTGCCGCTCGGATCGAAGGCGAACGAGATCGCATTCTGATTGATCGGAAGCGTCACCGTGGTACCCGGCGTCGTGCTTCCATATGCGTAGATCGCGATGGAGGTGTACGGCACGGCACTGATGTTCTGGTACACGTTTCCAACCGTATCGACGCCGATGCCGCCTGCGCCGCCTCCGCTCAAGGTCATCACCGGACTCGGCGCGGACCCGTTCCAGCTGGCCGGATACGCGTGGCCGCCCGAGAGCCAGATGATATTGTGGACGCTGTCGATCGCGAAATACGACGTGTACGTATTGGGAAATGAAATCGTCGTTGCGGGTGCGGCGCTATACGTGCCACCTGCAGCCTGCGCCGCCGCGAGCGGAAACGTATTCCACACATAGCCGTTGGAGACGTAGATCGAGGGCGGCAGCGGTGACGGCGTTACGAGCGGCGTCGCAGTCGGGCTCGGACTGGGCGACGGGCTCGGACTGGGCGACGGGCTCGGGCTCGGCGACGGGCTCGGGCTCGGCGAGGCAATCGCGTTCGTCACCGCGATCGTGACAACGCTTGAACCGTCGGAAACGCCGATCGTGCATCCACCGCTACTTGCAACCGTCCCACCCGCAACGTTGAACGTTACGACGCCGCCGGCAAGCACCGGCTGCGAGACGCCTGCAATATTCGTGCAGTTGTTCGGCGTCACCGAATACGTCGTCGCGCCGGGAGCGTTCGCTTCACTAATCGTCACCGGGACGATCGTTCCCGTACCGGAAAGCGCGATCGCATTATTCGCAAACGCCGGTGACGTTGACGATACGAACAACGGCGAGCGCGTAATCGTCACGGGCGACACCCCGGTCGCGGCAAAGGTGACCGCGATCGAGTAGCCGGGCCGGCCGCCCCCGTCATAGACGATCGCCACGGAATCGGCTGCCGACTGCACGGTGGCAGTCGCTCCGCTCGCGATGCCGTCGAGCACAAGTTGCGCATGACCGGTGCCGCCGCTTTCGCTCAGCGCCACGACGATCGGATTCGCAAACGGATCGTTCGCATGGTTGAGGATCGGCGCGTTATCGAAATCGACCGGATCGAGCACGAAGCCGTACGTCCGAGACGTACCATCGGCCGGCCATGACGCAAACCCTGTTAGCGTTCCGAACCCGTTGACGACCGCATCGATCGCAATCGACACACTCGTCGAAGCGTTCGTTATCGTCTGCGTAACGCTCCCCGTGCCGAGCAGATGCGCCGACGACGGAATCGCGCCGCTGACGGGCGCGCGGTCGTACGTCGAGACGGTAAACGTATCCGAACCAAATGGAACCGCCACAACCGCCGTACAGACGCGAGCCGCAGATCCATTCGAGCAGGCCGTCGAGTTCGACGAGAGGTCGACGACGACGCTTGCCCCCGCGACGACGATCGTTGCGGATTGGGTCGCGGGTGAAACGAAGGACGCCTTTCGTGCGCGTCGCGCCGCAGTCGCGGGCGTCGGGACGAGAAGCGCAACGGTTGCGCGACTCGCCGACGGCGTCGCGCGGGTTGCCGGCGGGACGACGGCTGCGGTTCCTCCGCCGCCGCATGCAGCGAGAACCAGTGACGAGGCGGCAACGAGAACGAATCGGCGCATGCCACCACGCTAAGGTGCAGGCGTCCAAGTTCCGTCCAATGGCGTCGAGCTAGGGCGCGACCTCTTCGTTGGCGACGACGGCGCCGGCGAGTACCGCGCCGCCTTCGACGTGGAACGAACGGCCGACGATCGAATCTCGCAAGGTCGCGCGCGGCCCGATGGTGCTGCCTTCCCAAACGATCGTGCCTTCCAGCATCGCGCCCGACTCAATCGACACGCCGTCGCCGATCACGGACGGCCCGGCGATGCGCACGTCGCTGCCGATGCTCACGTCCGCACCGATCCACACGTTTTCGTCAACCCGCGCCGAAGTATCGATTTGCGCGCTCGGATCGGCGCCGTTTGCGCGAATGCCGGGGATACGAACGAGGCCGTTGACGACATCGGCGCTCGCGCGGCGATACTCATCCGGCGTGCCGATGTCGCACCAGTATGCGTCGCGCGCATCAAACCCGTAGAACGGCTTTCCATCGGCAAGGAGTTCGGGAAAGACTTGCTTTCCGAAGTCGTAGAATTGCCCGGCCGGGATGCGCTCGAAAATTTCGGGAGAGAACGCATAGATGCCGGTGTTGACGAGCTTGCTCTTCTCCGTGCCGGCGGCGGGCTTCTCTTGAAATCCGCTGATGCGCCCGTCATCGTCGCACACGACGACGCCGTATTGGTCGACCTTGGGCCGTACGACCAGCCCGATCGTTGCAACCGCGCCCTTCGCTCGATGCATCTGCATGAGGCGGTCGAGCGGCAAATTCGTCAGATCGTCGCATCCGACCACGACGAACGGCTCGTCTGCAAAGAAGCGTTCGAGCGGCTTGACGGCGCCTGCGCTCCCCATGAGCACTTCTTCATGCAAGTACTCGAGGCGCACGCCGAACGCCGATCCGTCGCCCAGACGGTCGACGATCGCCTCGGCCAAGTAATGGACGTTGATCGCGATCTCGTCGTAACCGTACGACTTGAGGTAGTTGATCAGATGAACGGCGTTTGGAACGCCGCCAACCGGAACCAACGGCTTGGGTACTTGTTTGGTGAGCGGATACAGACGCGTTGAAAGTCCGCCCGCAAGTATCATGGCCTTCACGACTCACTCATTCCCTTCCGGCGCCCCAGTCCCAACTGTTCGAGCGCGATCAACCAGACGAAATACGGAAGCGCAAGCTGCCGCCGAAAACGGCGCGGCTCGCGAATGAGGCGATATAACCATTCCGCGCCGAACCTCCTCCACAGCAGCGGCGCGCGCCGCACGCGGCCGCTCAAAACGTCGAACGAGCCCCCGATGCCCACCGCCGCGCCGACACCCGTCTGCGCAACGTGCCGGGCAATCCACACTTCCTGTCGCGGTGAGCCCAGTCCGACGAACAGCAACCCCGCACCGCTTCGACGGATCGCTTCCGCGATCTCGTCCTCTTCTTCTCCGGAAAAGAACCCGTTGCGCGTGCCGGCGATCCGCAGCCCCGGAAAACGCGCTTCGAGAATCGCGCCGGCGTCTGCGGCCACTCCTTCGGCGCCGCCGAAGAAATAGACGCTAACGCCTTCGTCGGCCGCGCGACGGCAGAGATGTTCGACCAGTTCGACGCCCGTCACACGTTCGCGCAGGTCGGCACCGCGACGTCGAGCGACGTGCAGTAAGCCCACGGTGTCACAGAGCGACAGCGCGCTGTCATTGACGATCTCCCGAAATGCCGCGTCGCGCTGCGCGTGCACCACCATCTCGGTGCCGAGCGTGACGACCTGGGCGCCGGCTCGCTCGCGCACGAAATCGAAGATCGCATCCGTTGCCTGCTCCGCGTCGAGAATGTCGAGGCGGCATCCGAGGATGGTGACCCGCTGCGTCACTACGCGTGGGCGAGATACGGCGCGAGAAGCGGTTGGAGCCGTTGGGCGAGCGCCGGCGGCAGAACGTCGAGCGGCAGACGGCAGCGTCCCGCACGAAAGCCCAGCTGGTTCATCGCCCATTTGATCCCGATCGGATTCGTCGTCGCAAAAAGGGCGTCGCCCAGTTCGAGCAACGATGCGTGAATCGCGGCTGCGCGCGCGACGTTACCGCCGCAATAGGCGTCGAAAAGCTCGCGATACGCGGGAGACGCAAGATGCGTCGCGACACCGACCAGCCCTTGCGCGCCGACCGCAAGCGACGGCAAGAAGAGATGATCGTCACCGCACCACACGGTAAAGGTCGACGGCTTGTCGCGCACGATGGTTGCAATCTGCTTGAGGTCTCCGCTCGATTCTTTCACGCCCGCGATGTTCGTGTATCGCTGCGCCAGTTCGATCATCGTCTCCGGCAGCATATTTGACGCGGTTCGGCCGGGAATGTTGTAGATGACGATCGGCAAGCGCGTCGATTCCGCGACGGATCCAAAGTGCCCCATCATGCCGTTTTGCGGCGGCTTGCTGTACGGAGGAACGACGACGAGCAACCCGTCCACGCCGGCGGCTTCGGCTTCACGGGCCGCGCGAATCGTCGAGCGTGTGTCGCTCGTACCGACGTTGGCAATAATCGAAGCTTTCGCGCCGACCGCCGCTTTGACCGCGCGGAACAACTCGTTGCGCTCGCCGGCGTCGAGCGTCATTCCTTCGCCCGTCGATCCGGCGACGACGAGGCCGTCATTCCCGCGGTCCACGAGCCACGACGCGAGCCGTTGCGCTTCGTCGAGATGCAGGTTTCCCTGTTCGTCGAACGGCGTGATCATCGCCGTGATGATGGTGCCAAGTGCGCTCATGAACGCTCTCCTTCGAGATGGAATTGATCGTGGACCGCCGCCTCGGCGCGCGCGACGTCGCCCTCGGGCACCAGTACGGAAATCGTGATGTTGCTGTCCGTGCAATGGATGATTTCGACGTTCGCCCGGCTGAGCGCGTCGACGACCTGATGAACGACGCCCGGCATGTACCGCATGCCGTTTCCGACGACGGAAATCTTCGCACACGCTTCGCGCACCCGAACGGCGAGATTGAGATCGCCCAGCAAGTCACGCACGTCCGCGCCGCGATCGCCGTCGACGACGAAGGCGACGCCGGCCTGATTGATCGTAACTTGATCGATCGAAATCCCCGCGTCGGCAATGCGGCGAAACATTTCAAGTTCGGTCTGCATGCGCCGAACCGGATTTTCGATGTCGCCGCGAATGACGCGCACCCACGTCACCCGGCCCGACGACGTCACGCCTGTTACCGGACGTTGCGAGTCGAACTCTTCGTCGACCACGGTGCCGACGTCGGTTTGCAATCCCTTGATCGTGTAACGCAGCCCGCGACGCTGCGCGTACCCGGCGGCCTTGTGATGCATCACCTTCGCGCCGTGTTCGGCGAGTTCGGCCATCTCTTCGAGCGAGGCACGCTCGATCACGTGAGCCGTGGACACACGGCGCGGATCGGCCGTCATCGCGCCGCTTACGTCGGTGTAAATGTCGACGCGCGATGCATCGAGCGCATGTCCGAGCGCGATTGCAGAAAGGTCGGTGCCGCCGCGGCCGAGCGTGGTGATTGCGCCGTTCTCGCTGATTCCTTGAAAGCCGGCCACGACCGGGACGATTCCGGCGTCGAGCAACTCATAGATCGCGTCGGGTTCGACCCGCAGTACGCGCGCGTCGCCATGCCGGTCGTCGGTGATGATTCCCGCCTGACCGCCGGTGAGCGCGCGCGCGTTGACGTTCATATCCGAAAGTTCTTGGGCGAAGACCGCCGCGGCGATGAGTTCACCGCACCCAAGCAGCACGTCCGAGTTCGGCGTGACCAGTACGCCGCCCACGAGCGCCAGCAGCGAATCGGTCGCGTAAGGCGCAGGCGCTCTTCCCATTGCCGACACGACGGCGACCGCCTGCATACCGGCCTCACGCGCGTCGAGAATTCGCGCAAATGCAACCTCGCGCTGCTCTCGCGTCGCAACCGACGTTCCGCCGAACTTCAGGACGGCGATATTCGATGTCCGATTCATTTCGCGAGATAGCCTCGTTCGAGCAAGAGTTCGAGAATCTGCACGGCGTTGGTTGCGGCGCCCTTTCGCAGCTGATCCCCCGCGCACCAGAGCACGAAGTGGCGATCCGACGACGCATCCTCGCGACGCAGACGCGCGACGTGGACCAAGTCTTGCCCTTCGACTTCGCGCGGCGTGACGATCCCTTCCTCGTGAAAGACGACGCCGGGCGCGCCCGCAAGCGCACGCCGCAGGGCGTCGAGCGTTGTCGGTTGCTCCGTTTCGAACCATACGGCTTCGGAATGCGCGGTGCGAACGGGAACGCGCACGGTCGTCGCGCTCACGAGCAGCGACGGCAAGCCCAACATCTTGCGCGTTTCTTCGCGCACCTTCTCTTCCTCGCCGCAGTACCCGCTCGCATCGATCCGGCCGACTTGCGGAATCACGTTACGTGCGAGATGCGCGGGGAAAACCGTCGCCGGCGGCTCGGACTCGCCCACGACGAGCGCGCGTTCCCCGGCCGAAAGTTCGTCGAGGCCGGCACGGCCTGCACCGCTTGCGGCTTGATACGTTGCAACGCGAACGCTCCGCAGACCGGCCGCATCGGCAATGGGCGCAAGCGCCGTGCATAAGATAATCGCCGTGCAGTTTGCGACCGGGAAGAGACGGTCATTGGGCGAGACCGAGGACGCGTTGACCTCGGGAACGACGAGCGGGACCGCGTCGCGCATGCGAAACGTCGAGCTGTTGTCGATGACGACGACGCCGCGTTCGAGCAGCGCGGGCGCATAGGCTTCGCTCGCATCCTCGCCGCCGGCAAAAAACACGACGTCGAACGCGCGCAGCGCCTCGCTGCTCGCCGCTTCGACGCCGTCGCGTGCGCGCGATGCAAATTTCCCCACGCGTCCGACCGGCACGCGCCGTTCCTCGAGCACGCGCAGAATCGTCTCACCGACGACCCCCGTCGCCCCAACCACCGCCACACGAATCATCTCTGTCATCCCGCGCTTGCTTCTGTCATCCTGAGCTTGCTTCTGTCATCCTGAGCTTGCTTCTGTCATCCTGAGCTTGTCGAAGGACGCAGCGCTTCGAGCGGCAACCCGACTTCAAGTCCGGTTACGGACGGGACGTGCAGGATGGCCGCGACGATTCCCGGCGCGAACGACTCGCGTGCGAGCGAATCGTGCCGGATCGTCAAAACCTCGCCGTCGATGCCGAACATCACCTCTTGATGCGCGAGCAAGCCGTGCATCCGAACGCTGTGGATCGGCACGTCGGCGGGGCCGCCGGCCGCCGTGATGCGCTCGGCCGTCAGACGCGACGTTCCGGAGGGGGCATCTTTCTTTGCGGGGTGATGCAATTCGACGATCTCCGCGCTCGGGAAAAACCGCGCCGCTTCTTCCGCAAAATGCATCATCAGCAATGCGCCGAGCGAAAAATTCGGAACGAGCATCGCGCCCAAACCGCGCGCGCGCGCGGCGGCATCGAGCGCCTCGCGTTCCGATTCGCTCCATCCGGTCGCTCCGATGACGGGACGAACGCCGTGGTTAATCGCTTCCATGCTCACGGAAAACGATGCCGGCTGCGTGGTGAAATCCACGAGCACGTCCGGCCGCGCATCGCGCAGCAGCGTACCCAGATCGCCGTAGACCGAGTCGTCGACATCCGCGACACGCGCGAAGCCCCCGGCGTATACAAGGCCGGAGGCTGAGGCGATTGCTTTGACGGCCACGCGGCCCATTCGACCGCGCACCCCGGCCACCGCTACACGAATCATGACCCTAGCTCTGCGGAAAGCGTGAAGCGAGCTTCGCGCTTAGAACGGAAAAAACGTCATCGTCAGATCTTTTCGAGCGGCGCGTATTTGAGCATCAGCATCTTCTGCCCGACGTTCGGGAAGTCGATCGTGATGAGTCCGTCGCCGCCGGCGCCGACGACGCCGCGAATCGTGCCCTCGCCCCACTTCGGATGGCGAACGCGATCTCCGTCGCGCAGATCCATGCTCAGGCCGGCACCCGCCGACTCGTGAATCGAGACTTCACGCCAACGGCCGCCGGACGGACGAGGCAAAACAACGCTGCCGCTCTCCAGAATTTCGAGCCCCGGCATCTCTTCGATGAAGCGCGACTTCGGATACGCGTAGGTGTTGCCGTAGAGCGCGCGACGTTGCGCATATGAGAGAAAGAGCCGGTCCATTGCGCGCGTCACGCCGACGTACGCAAGGCGTCGCTCTTCTTCCAGTTCGGGCATGTCGGTGAGCGCGCGCGTGTGCGGGAACACACCCTCTTCGAGTCCGGTCAGAAAGACTTGCGAAAACTCCAGCCCCTTCGCGCCATGCATCGTCATCAGCGTGACGTACGACGATTCGGGATCGAGCGCGTCGAGATCGCTGATCAAGGCGATGTTCGCAAGGAAGCCGGCCAGCGATGATTCAGGTTCGGCCGCTTCGTACTCGCGCGCGACGCCGAGGAGCTCTTGCAGATTCTCCATCCGCGAACGCGCGTCGTTGGTCTCTTCAGCTTGCAGCTCGCGGATGTATCCGGAGTCTTCCATCACGGTGACCAGAATGTCCGAGACGCTCATCGACTCCGCGCGTTCGCGGAACGTGCGAATCAATTCCGCAAAGCGTTCGAGTTCTTTGAGCTTCTTCGGGACGGCTTCGCGGAGCAAATCGCTATCGAAAACGGCCTCGCCCACGGAGATGCCGCGCGCGTTCGCCGAGGAGACGAGAGCGCTGAGCGTCTGCGCTCCGATGCCGCGACGCGGAACGTTGACGATACGTTTGAACGCGAGCGCGTCCGATGGATTCATCACGTAGCGGAGATAGGCGATGATGTCCTTGATCTCGGTGCGCGCATAGAATCCGACGCCGCCGACGACGCGGTACGGAATGCCGTCCGCAATCATCGCTTCTTCGAAGACGCGCGATTGCGCGTTCGTGCGGTAGAGGATCAAAAAGTCCTTATAGGCCGCGCCCTCGCGGACCATCTCCTTGATCTTCTCGGTGACGTAGCGCGCTTCGTCGCGTTCGGTCGCCGCCGGATAGACGGTAATCGCTTCGCCTTGCGCGCGCCGCGTGAACAGCTTTTTCTTTGCGCGCGTCTTATTGTTCGCGACGAGCGCGTTGGCCGCGTCGAGAATCGTTTGGGTCGAGCGGTAATTCTCTTCGAGCTTAAAGACTTTGGCGCCGGGGAAATCTTCCTCGAAGCGCAGGATCATCCGGTAGTCGCTTCCGCGCCAGGAATAGATCGACTGATCGTCATCGCCGACGACCGTGACGTTCTTGTGCTTGGCACCGAGCAGCGCGACGAGCCGATACTGCGCGAGGTTGACGTCCTGGTACTCGTCGACGAGCACGTACTCGAACTTCTTCTGATATTTTTCGCGAACCGCGCTTTCTTTCTCGAGCAAATCGATCGTGCGAACGATCAAGTCGTCGAAATCGAGGCTGTTCGACTCGCGCAAGCGGCGTTCGTATTCGGCATACACGTTTGCCATGCGCTCGCCGAGAAAAGACGTTTGCTTTTCGTGGAACTGCTCGGGCCAAATCAACGAGTTCTTCGCCTTGCTGATCTCGTGCAAGCATGCTCCGGGCGAAAGCTGACGCTCATCGTAGTCCAGATCGTCCAGGATGTCTTTGACGAGCTGACGCTGGTCGGTGTCGTCGATGATCGCGAAGTTCGGCGAGATGCCGGCACGCGTGCCGTCGCGGCGCAGCATGCGCACGCACATCGAGTGGAACGTTCCGACCCACAGATCGCGCGCGCGGGCGCCGACCATGCGCTCCAGGCGCGCCTTCATTTCGCCGGCGGCCTTATTGGTGAACGTCACGGCGAGAATCCGATCCGGTTCCACGCCCTTCTCATCAAGGAGATAGGCGATGCGATGCGTCAAAACACGTGTCTTGCCGCTGCCCGCACCGGCAAATATCAAAACAGGACCGTCGGTATGGCCGACGGCCTTGGCTTGTACGTCGTTGAGCGTCTCGGACTCCAGGATCATCATCTCGTCATACTTCGCCGCGCAGGCCTTTTCGGCCTCGGCGCGCGTCATCGCGTCACCGCGGGCTGCTTTTGTCTGAGGGCGAGACCGTACGCGCAGCTAAGATACGCGAGCGTGGACTCGGCCCCCATATTGGCATTCACGCCGTCGGATTCCAAGCCGTCGCAACAGCCGCCGTCACGCACGATGGGGACGCCCAAGAGGTTGGCACCCGTGTACCAGGCATACGCGCGCCGGGCGCGATCGAGGTGCGCCGCCGGCCCCGATGCATCCAACGCCGCGAGCTCCGCGTCGGCCATCGCAACGGCTTCCAACGGCTGTTGAGCGAAACGCGCGCGACGCCCGCCGCGCTCGTACCAGCCGTCATTTCCGATCGGGACGAACAGCTCGCCTTCAAAGACGACCTCTTCCAAAAATGCAAGCGTCCGGAACCCTTGCGTAACCGCGGCCCGGTCGCCGACGGCTGAACCGGCGCGAATCAGAGCCTCGGGGAGTCGCGCATTGTCGTACGTCAGCACGTCTTCGAACCAGTACCAGTCCTCGTTCGCGACCGCTCCGATGCGCGCCAACGAATCCGCGAGCAACGACTCGATCGCCGCCCGATACGCGGCGCGCGGCCGCGTCCTAAAGGCATGCGCCAGGCCGAGCAACGCGTACGCTTGCGCCCGCGAGTAGCTCAGCCACTCGATCGAGGGCAGCGCGCGATCGAACAGCATCGCCGCGAACTCTTGCCAGTCGCGTCGCCCCGCGTAGCGCACGGCGTATCCAAGCGACCAGATCGCCCGCCCGCAACTATCGTGCGTCCCGACGTCATCGAGCCACGCGCGCTCGTAGGACATGAAATTGTGGAAACGGCCGTCGGTGAGTTGGGCGTCGTGCAGAAAGGCGAGATAGATGCCGGCCAGGCGCGATGCGGCCGCGTCCTGCGGCGCGAGCGCTCGACGCATCAACGCGACGATCAACGCACGCGAGACGTCATCCGTGCAGTAACCGGTCGAACGGTTCGGCACGGACAACGTCGCGTGTTGGATGATTCCCGTGTCGTCGCTGAGCGCTGCGACGTGATCGAGAGAGGGAAGATCCGAAATCAAGCGCTCGTTACGAGTTGGACGCGCGATGACGGCGCAAGCTCGACGAACAGTTCACCGTACCGCCGTGCGACGTTCGGCCATGTCATCTGGCGGCCGAAACGGTACGCCCGGCGTTCGGTCGCGCGGCGCAGCGACGGATCGTCGAGCAGCATCAGCAACCGGTGCGCGATCGAACCCGCGTCGCGGAAGTCACACAAGAAACCGCGGCCGTGCGCGAGCAGTTCTTGCGCGTAGAGGTACGGCGTCGACACGACGGCCTTTCCGCATCCGACCGCGTACGCAAGCGTTCCGCTGACGATTTGAACGGGATTGAGGTACGGCGTGAGATAGATGTCGGTCGCCGTCAAATACGTGACCAACTCGTCGAAATCCAGGTATTTATCGACCAGCTTGACGTTGTTCTCGAGGCCGAAATCGCGAACCATTGTCTGCAGCGATTCGCGATACGATTCACCTTCATGGCGGCGAACGACCGGATGCGTCTCGCCGAGAATCAAGTACAGCGCTTCGGGGTGGCGCGCCACCACGTCGCGCATCGCTTCGATCGCGTACTCAAGGCCTTTCCCGCGATTGATCAGCCCGAACGTCGAGATGACCAACCGCTGTCCGATCCCAAACTGCGCCTTCGCGCTATCGGTGGTCTGGAACGGAATATCGGGCACGCCGTGATGCACGAGCGCAAGGCGCGAGGGGTCGATGCCGTACACGGTGCGCAGCAGTTCGCAGCCGGTTCCCGAAAGCGACACCACCCGGTCGGCGCGTTCGCACAGCTTACGCGTAACCCGCAACATCGTTTCGTCCGGATCGGGAAGCACGGTGTGGAGGGTGAGCACCACCGGCTTACGCACTTCGTCGAGCAAATCGCACAGCCACTCGCCACGCTCTCCGCCGAACAAACCGTATTCGTGTTGGATGTTGAGCAGTTCGGCCGGGTGGCGGTTGATGAACCGCGCGATGTCGCCGTACGAGTACCGGTCCTGCTCGCTCAATCGCGCCACAACTTCAGACGGATATTTGCGCGCCTCGCCGCCCGGCTCGTCAATGGCGATAACGTCACTGCGGCAACCGAACGCTCGGTCGAACGAGCTCTTGACGTCATGCGTGAAGGTGGCGATCCCACACTCGCGCGGCGGGTAGGATCCGAGCAAGAGGACGCGCGGTACTTCCCTAAGAGCTAAAGCGTCCACGGTTCTCGGCGTCATCGTTCCTCCAGTGTTAGGCAATGGGGCACCGGCGGAGGCCTTCCATTAGGAAGCTCCTCCCTGGTTTCCCCGGTACGTATGTACCCGTTGCCTCTTTAAAAGTAAACGTTCGCGAGGAAGGCGTGTGGAAGAACTCAGCGCTGGATCGGCGCTGTAGCACCCACGCGGGCGCCTGCTTCCAAGCGACGTCCGGCTTCGACGACCGCATCGTGGCCGATGACCGCGCCGGCCGGGACGACCGCCCCCGCTCCGATCACCGCATCGCTCGCGACGATCGATCCCTCGAGGCTCGCGTCCTCTTCGACCCGGACGCCGTCCCAGAGCACGCTGTTGCGAACCGTTGCGTTCCGGCCGATCGAGACGCCGCGGCCGAGCACCACGTTGGGTCCGACGTGCGCCGTCGGATCGATCGCCACGCCGCCGTCCGCGTGAACCGGAAACGACAGATCGGCGACGGTCCGGAGCACCGGCGCGCCTTCGCCGGTAAGACCCGGCTCGATCTCGAGCATGGGCATCCGGCCGGCGAGAATATCGCCGTGCGCGGCCAGATACTGCTCGGGCTTGCCGAGATCCATCCAATAGTCGGAGGTCGTGTATGCAAAGAGCCCCTTGCCCGTGGCGATGACTTGCGGGAAGGTTTCGCGTTCGATCGAGACGGGCCGGCCGGCGGGAATGAGGTCGAGAATCTCGCGTTCGAAGAGATACGTCCCGGCGTTGATCTCGTCCGTGGGAGCCGTTTCGCGAGGCGGCTTTTCCACAAACGCCGAGATCCGGCCATCCGCATCGTGCACGACGCAGCCGAACGCGGAAGGATCCTCGACCCGGATCAGATGCAGCAAGCCGATGCCGCCCCTCTTCTCGTGCTCGGCCATCATCGCGCGCAGATCGAGACTCGTCAGCACGTCGCCGTTGAGCACGAAGAATGGCCCGTGAATGTGCTCCTCGACGTTCTTGAGCGCACCCGCGGTTCCCAGGGGCGTTTGCTCGATCACGTAGGTGATATTCATCCCCAGTTGCGAGCCGTCGCCGAAATAACTCGTGATCGCTTCGGGCATGTAGCCGGCGGGCAGGATCACGTCGCGAATGCCCGCGGCAAAGAGCCGCTCCATCGTCCGCGCTAAAAACGGCACGCCCATGATTGGAACCATCGGTTTGGGGGTTCCGTAGGTGAGGGGGCGCAGACGGGTACCTTCACCGCCGACGAGGACGATCGCTTGCAACGAGAACTCCTTTGTAGGGGAGTGGAGTTGTTAGTCGATACGCGCGGTGTACCCTACGCGCCGGATCGTTCGGATCAACGGGCTAGCCCCCGGCCGTTCCAGTTTCGAGCGCAGATACGAGATGTAGGTTTCCACGACGTTCGGCTCGACCGCCGCGTCGAAGCCCCACACCTTGTCGATCAGTTGTTCGCGCGTAAAGACGCGGCCCGGCTCTCGGAGCAATGTCGCGAGCAGATCGAATTCGCGCGACGTCAGTACGACCCGCTCGCCGTTGCGTTCCACTTCACGCATGCGAAGATCCATCACGATGTCCGCGTACGCGATCGTATCGCGCTTGAGCAACTGTGGGCGGCGCAACCGCGAATGCAGCCGCGCGGCGAGTTCGCCCAGATCGAACGGCTTGCCGACGTAGTCATCGGCGCCGGCGGTCAACGCGGCGATTTTGTCCGGCGCTTCTTTTCGCGCCGAGAGCATTACGATCGGCGCTTCGGTCAGGCGGCGTAACAACGGTACGAGCGACGTGCCGTCGATCTTGGGCATCATTACGTCGAGTACGATCACGTCGGGGCGCACCGCTTCGAGCAAGGCCAACGCCGCCGGGCCGTCCGGCGCGCACGTCACGTCGAACCCGAACTGCGAAAGCCCGATGTCGAGCATCTCGCGCATGTGCTGTTCGTCGTCGACGACCAAAATACGGGGGTTAGCCAGCGACGACATGCGTTTCCTCATCGGCAAGCGGAAAGGTCAAGGTAAATGCGGTCTCGCGCGCAGTGGAATCGAGTTGCACGTTGCCGTTCCAACGATCGGCAACGCGCACAACGATCGCCAGGCCGAGACCGGAACCGTCGCTGTCGCTGCGCCCGTTGCCGCGATAAAATCGGCGAAACACATGCTCGCGTTCACCGGCCGGAATCCCGGGCCCGTTATCGACGACGCGCACGACCGCATTGCGTCCCGCACTTCCGGTGTAGACGCGCACCGGTGAGTCAGGCGCGTATTTCAACGCGTTTTCGATCAGGTTGTGCAGCGCTTCGTACAAATCGTCCTGGTCGATGACGATGGACGCCGGATCGTTATCGATCACTTCGAGCGTTCGTTCGCCGTACTTCGCCCGCATCGACGCGGCCGCATCGCGTGCGACGGCTGCAACGTCGACGAGGCGCGGGACGGCGACCGGCGTTTCTAATCGCGCGAGCAGCAGCATCTTCTCGACGAGCGCGCGCATCCGCCCCGTTTCCGCACGCATCCCGTCGAGCATCGTCGTGAGCTGCGGATCGCTCGCGTCGTCACGCGCGCGAAGAATGTCGACGTAGCCGCTGACGATGGTCAACGGCGTGCGCAGTTCGTGACCGGCGTCGGCGAGGAATCGCTGAAATTCGAGAGCTGCCGCGCGCCGCTCGTCGGCGACGGCGTGCAGCTTCGCGCGCTCGGCCCTCGAGATGCCGACGATCAACCACGTCGAAAATCCGCCGAGCACGAGAAGCAGCAACGCGCACGTCAAGACGTCGAT
>DASSZO010000165.1:0-9342 GCA_035702815.1 Candidatus Aquilonibacter sp.
GCCCGCGTCGCATAACGATCCTTCGACTGCGGCGCTGCGCGCCTACGCTCAGGATGACACGCGCCTGTCGGCGCTGCGCGGCTACGCTCAGGATGACGCGCGCCTGTCATCCTGAGCGGAGCGAAGCGTAGTCGAAGGATCGCCTCAAGACGAAAGCCCGTGTCGCGTAACGATCCTTCGACTGCGGCGCTGCGCGCCTACGCTCAGGATGACATGCGCCTGTCGGCGCTGCGCGGCTACGCTCAGGATGACAAAGACAAAGGCCCGCAGCGTGTGCGGGCCCTCGTCTCGTGCGATCCTTCGACTGCGGCGTTGCCCGCCTGCGCTCAGGATGACAGGGATTTACTTTTTTGCCAGCTCTTCTTGGACGATCTGGCTGATCAGTTTGCCATCGGCGACGCCTTTGAGCTGCGCCATCGCGGCCTTCATGATCGATCCTTGGTTCACCGCGCCCTCGGGGAGCTCGGCGATGACCGCTTTGATCGTCTGACGAACCTCGTCAGGCGATTTTTGCGCCGGAAGATACACCATAAGGATGTCGCGCTCGGCGCGTTCCTTATCGGCAAGATCCTGACGGCCGGCCTTTTCGAATTCCCCAAGCGAATCGTTGCGCTGCTTGACGAGCTTTTGAACGACAGCCAACTCGTCGGCATCGGAAAGATCCGCCCCGGCTTCGGTCCGTTTATAGGTGAAGCCGGAGAGTGCGGAACGGAGTGTGTCGAGGCGCAGCTGATCGCGCGCCTTCATCGCCTCTTTGAGATCGGAGGAGATGCGGTCTTTTAATGCACCCACAATATCACCCTAGAGCTAAAGTCGAAGGGTTACGCCCGGCGCTTACGCGCGGCGGCCGACTTCTTCTTGCGGCGAACGCTGGGCTTCTCGTAGTGCTCGTGCTTGCGCGCTTCGGCGAGAATCCCCGCCTTCTGGGTGGCCTTCTTGAAACGGCGCAGCGCGCTCTCGATCGATTCACCTGGAGCTACGCGAACTTCCATTATTGTATGACCCCCCTTTCGAGCCCGTGCAAGCACGGAAAATTGAGCAGGGCCCGGACTGGGCCCCGACTGACGTACATTACCACATCACCCCTTGCGGCGCAACCGCTCCCGGTGGTCACTTCCGCTCGAAGCGATCGAGGGCTGCGGCAATTGTCGGAACCATCTCGGTCTCGGGAATGCGCGCGAGCTTCGGGAAATCGTAGCCGCTCTCGAGGAGGCTGCCGACGAGGATCCAGCCCGCACAATACGCCTCGCGATGCATGCCGGTCGTCCCGGTGCCGAAGGTAAAGCGCATCGCCGAATCACGCCCGGAAGCGTTGAGGTAGGGGCGGATACCGGCCAAGATTCGCCCTTTGCGGGCCTCGCATTGGGCGAGCCAACCGGTGTCACCGGGCATTTCCGTATACCGCCGATCGGGCATTCCCGGGACGATGTCCTTGCTTGCGTGCATCGCCAGTCCTTCGAGAAACATCGTCTCTCCGATCGGCGCACCGAAACTGTTCTTGACGTGTGCAAGCTGGAAGTTGATCGAGTGCGCGAGCTCGTGCGCGAGTTCGACGCGCAGGTTCGCGTTTTCGACCGACATCATCACCGTCGGCGGATTACCGTTCATCGCCGGAATCGTATATGCGTTGTTGTCGAACTGCCCGACGTAGAGCACCAGTCTCGTGTCAATTGGCGTCTCTTCATCCGCAAATAGCCGGTTCAACGCGGTAAAGGACGCTTGGGCATCCGCCTGCGCCGTTTCCGCCATTACGGGAAGTTTTGCCACCAGCGACGGGTAACGCGGCCAGGCGGCGTCGAGCAACTCGCGCGCCATTTGCTGTCCTTGCGGCCCGGGCGGGACGGCCGCGATGCCGTCTTCCTTCTGCCACAATGCAAAGCGCGCGCCGGCGCTGATCGGCGTCCTTGTCGCGTCTTGATAAAACGTCTCGAACTTTGAAACGCGGTCGACGATGTGAAGTTCGTGCGGCGGGCCACTCGCCGCAAGTGTTGCGGCGAACGCGACGAGAGAAAAGATCATGAAGCAGCTCCCGGCTCGCAGATAGTGATCGGCTAGCCCGGAGGCCACGTCATTGGGCGACCGGCTAGGACGTGCACGTGCGCGTGATCGACGGTTTGTCCGCCGTCCGGCCCAGTGTTTACAACGAGGCGGAAGCCGTTTGCCGATTGCTCGCGCCCGACTTGCGCGGCGGTGCCGAAGAGCTTGGCCATGAGCGCGTCGTCGTTCTCTGCCGCGAGATCGGCAACGTTCGCCACGTGGCGGACCGGAAGCACGAGCAAATGCTCCGGCGCCTGCGGGTTGACGTCAGTGATCACGACGACGTCATCGTCGCGGTGGACAAACCGCGCGGGAATCTCGCCTGCGATGATCTTACAAAAGATGCAATCCGCCATTCGCTCCTACCGTTTGATCGTAAAGCTCCACGACTTCGTGGTGGTGTTCCCGGCGCGATCGGCGACGCGCACCATCACGCGCACGGGACCGGCCGGATAGTTGTACGCGGGCATGTACTGGACGTAGCGCGCGGTGCGGACGGTATTCGCCGTCACGTCGCGTCCGTTGACCTTGAGCAGAATGCTCGACGGGTTGACGCCGACGGCGACCGTCGCAAAGGTCACGAAGATCGCCGGACGGTTCGTATTGACCGTTGCGTTTTGATCCGGCGCAAAATCACGAATACCGGGCGCGCTGCCGGCAACGCTGAGCGTTTGCGCGGATTGCGCGTTTGGCGCGTTGACGCCGGCCACGCGCAAGTGCGCGATAATCGGGACGTCGTTGAAGTTCGCCGAACGCGGTAACGCATAGCTTCCGACATACGTGCCGGGCGAACGTTCGGCCATCGACACGTTGCTGACGTAGGGGCCGATATCAAACGTCGCCGCGCCGCCCGGCGTGCCGTGCACGGTCACGGTGACCGTTTGGCCCGCTTTGATCGGGCGATTGGCATCGAGATCGACGCTCGAAATCGACGGTCCATTCGCGCTCACCGCACTCGTCGCGATCTTGCGCGAGAGCAGAATCGAGCGCACTTCGTTGGTTTCGATGTTATAGCGGACGCTCGCGACGTCGCCGACGTTCACGTCGGACATCGCGGCCGGCTGCCCGTTGAGCGACACTTGCGTCGTGCGGCTCGGAACGATCACGTGCCCGTCGGAAAGCACAAAACGATCGCCTGTGGACGCCGCAACGGTATCGTAGTACGACCCAAAGGCGTCCTCGATGCGGGCGACGTGGCCGCCCTTATCCATGTAGAGCCGCACGAAATCGCCCGGCCGCACGTCGGAGAGTTCACCGGGGTCGGTCACGTTGGCGTTGACGTCGTGCATTTCGACGTACGCGTTGCGCGCAATGGGGACCGTCTTAACGTTCGCGTTCGACGAAATGGTGATCGTGGGCGGGTCCGAGTTGAGGTCGACTGCGGTCGCCGTTCCGAAACGCTCGACGGAATTGCCGTGGCGTACGACGCCGGCATTACTGGTGCCGACGAGTTCCGCGTCGATGCTCACCGTATTACTCTTACGATCGAAGACCGCTTGCGCACCGAGGACTTCGGTGAAAAAGCGCAGCGGCGCATAGAGCACATTCTTGATCTCGATCGTGCCGTGCGTTCCGATCGTGAGCGTTACCCGGTTGGCTCCGATATCGGTCCAGATCGTTTTGCCGTTCTTATTAAAGGCGAGGCCGAGCGCTTCGATCGTCTGACGGACCGGCACGAAGAGGACGCCGTTTCGAAAAATGGGCGCGGGCTGCAGGCGCAACTTCGTGTTGTTGATGACGATGGAAAGCCCGCCGGGCGGCATCGTCGGCTTCGGCGTCGGGGCCGCCCCGATCAGCGCGAGTGACACGAAGAGCGCAAGCGCGCGTTTCACTTCTCCTCCAACACTTCGGCATAGACGTCGGCCGTTTCGCGGGCCGTGCGTTCCCACGTCAGCGTTCGTACGACGGCACTTCCGCGTTCGACGAGATCGCGGCGAAGGCTTGCATCATCGAGGATGCGCTGCATGTGATGCGCCGCCGCGTCACTGTCCCCGACGGCGAACTGCAGCGAGACGCCGGCGATCGGTTCCGGAATCGACTGGTCGGTTGCAATAACGGGACAACCCGACGCCATCGCCTCGACGAACGGCAGGCCGAAGCCCTCGAGCAAGGCCGGATGCACCAGCGCCAGTGCGCCCGCATAATAGGACGCAAGCTCATCGTCGCTGACGTCGCCGAGCGCCACGGCGCGGCGGCGCGGCGTCGAAAGCCGCTGCAACTCGCCGTCCAAGTCGTCGTGCCCGGTCAAGTACAGGTCGACCTCGTACTCGGGGGGCAGCGATGCCCACGCGCGCAGCAGGGTCGGAATATCTTTATGAGCGCGATGGTTGCCGACGTTGAGGAAATACGGCCGCTCCGCACGATGCGGCGTCACCGGATGAAAGAATCGTTCGCGCGGCGCGAGCGGAATGACGCGAATCTTGCCGGGGTCGACGTCGAAATAGTGAACGAGATCGGCGATCGTGCGCCGATCGGAAGTGATAATTCGAGCGGCCTTTCGGCACGCGCGCTTGACGACCGTATTGTAGTACGGACCGATATAGGCGCGGAAGAATTGGACGAAGCGCAGATGGATCAGGTCGTGGATCGTAAAGACGAACGTTCCTTCCGCAAACGCGGGAACGTAGTGCGCCATGAAGTGCGCAAGCTCGATGCGATCGCGCCACATCTCGAGCGGCAACACGATCTGCTCGGCGATCCCGAGGTTCTGGCCCTTGGTGTACGTGTAGTACTCATACTGAGGCGCAACGATCGGCAAACGCGCCGCTACCTCGCGCATGTACGTCGCCATCCCCACCGAAATGCGCTTCCCACACCGCGCATCCAACCCAATCCGATGCTTCACCTCTTGTCATCCCGAGCTTGTCGAGGGACACCCTTGTCATCGCGAGCAGCACCCCTGTCATCCCGAGCAGCACCCCTGTCATCCCGAGCTTGTCGAGGGAACACCGCTTTCCACGACACAACACACGGATACAGCGCACTAAACCAGGCGATATACCACCCGCGCGGGCCATCCAAAAGCGCACCGCGCCGCAACAGATTGTTTGCCAGATGCAGCGGCAGCAACGCCGCATGCTTGAGCAGCCGCCCGTAGCTCGGCGTCAATCCGGCGGCTTCAATCGCTGTATACGCGTCGTACTTCTCACGATAGCTCGCGCCGTCTTCGTACGAGTAGTGCAACAGCGTCCCGGGCAACTCCGCAGTGGTCCCATCGCAGACGAGCCGCTCGTGCAGCGCAGCGTCCCCGCCCGCGGCCGGCGATGCCTCGATCCGCGCGCGTTCACGCTTGATCAGACGAAGCAGCGGCTCATTGCTCCACATCCGCATCGGCTTGCCGCGGAAATACGTCGTGCGCCGCATGACATAGCCGTCGGCGTTGCCGTCCGCTGAAAGGATCGCGTCGCGCAGGACGTCGTCGAGCGCTTCATCGGCGTCGAGCATCAGCACCCACGGCGTCTCGATCTGTCCCAGCGCATAGCGGCGCGCGTCGACGAAGTTCGTCCACGGACGTACCTCGACGACGGCACCCGCGGAACGCGCATGCTCGACGGTGTGATCGTCAGATTCCGCGTCCAGCACGAACAGCCGCACGCCGTACGGCAGGCTGGTGATCGCGCGCGGCAGATTGCGCTCTTCGTCGCGAGTGAGGATCAGCGCGGTTACTGAACTTGCGTCCACGTCTCCGCGGCCGCCGATCCCGGCGAACGGCCATGACGCGCGGCTTCATGCGCGAGCGCCGCGCCGACGAAATCGCGGTAGAGCGGCGACGGATCGTTCGGCCGCGACTTGAATTCCGGATGCGCCTGCGTCGCGACGAACCATGGGTGCATGTCGCTGGGCAACTCCACGATCTCGACCAGCGTCGTCTTGCCGACGACGTGATAGCCGGTAAAACGCATGCCGTGCTCTTCAAACGCCGGACGGTACTTGTTGTTGAACTCGTACCGATGACGATGGCGCTCGGCGATCTCATCGCTTCCATAGGCGCGATGAGCGTGACTGTTCGGATCGATCTTGCAGCTGTACGAGCCGAGGCGCATCGTGCCGCCGTAGATCTCCAGATCGCGCTGATCCGGCATGAAGTCGATCACCGGATCGGGCGTCGTTTCGTCGACTTCGATCGACATCGCCTTGGGCAATCCGCACACGTCGCGCGCGAATTCCACGCACGCAAGCTGCATACCGAAGCAGATGCCGAGGAACGGAATCTTCTTCTCGCGCGCGTACTTGATCGCTTCGAGCTTGCCGTTGACGCCGCGCGCACCGAATCCCGGCGCAACCAAAATGCCGTCGGCGCCCTCGAGAACGCCCACGCCTTCGGTCTCCACCCGCACGGAATCGATCCGACGAATCTCGACGTCGGCGTTGTGATAGATGCCCGAGTGATACAGCGCCTCGTTGATCGAGATGTAGGCGTCTTTGAGCTCGACGTATTTGCCGACGAGCGCGATGACGACCTTACGCTGCGGGTGCATGATGCGATCGACGATCTTCGACCACTCGTCGAGCTTCGGCGCGGCGGTCGGCAGCCCGAGTTTGCGCACAACGGCGTCGGCGAGGCCCTCGGCTTCGAGGTTGAGCGGAACCTGGTAGATCGTCTTGGCGTCACCGTTCTGTACGACGGCGCCCGGCGGGACGTCGCAGAACAGCGCGATTTTTTCTTTGAGTTCGACGGGCATCGGCAACGACGATTGAGTCCGGCACACGATCGCGTCGGGCGAGATGCCGATTCCGCGCAGTTCGCGCACGCTGTGTTGCGTCGGCTTGGTCTTGAGCTCGTCGGCGGCGCCGAGATGCGGCACGAGCGTGAGATGGCAGTACATCACGTTCTCTTCGCCGACGTCATAGCGCATCTGACGGATCGCTTCGAGGAACGGTAACGATTCAATGTCGCCGACGGTGCCGCCGACTTCGACGATGCAGACATCGGCGCGGCTGGCTTCGGCAACGCGCTTGATGTGCGCTTTGATCTCGTTGGTGATGTGGGGAATGACTTGAACCGTCGCGCCTAAATACTCGCCGCGACGTTCTTTTTCGATGACGGAGTTGTAGATCTGGCCGGTGGTAACGTTATTCGCGCGCTGGAGATTTTCGTCGATGAACCGCTCGTAGTGACCGAGATCGAGGTCGGTCTCGGCGCCGTCTTCGGTGACGAATACCTCGCCGTGCTGATACGGGTTCATGGTTCCGGCATCGACGTTGATGTAGGGATCCAGCTTTTGGATCGATACGCTGATGCCGCGCGCTTTGAGCAGCCGCCCGAGCGAGGCTGCGGTGATGCCTTTACCGAGCGAACTGACGACGCCGCCGGTAAAGAAAATATACTTCGCCATCTCGGGAAGAATCTATTCGCCCTACTCCCGGGTCCTCACCTGGCCGACCAAGGATTGATGACCGGGGCGCCGGTTCCGGCGAAGTCCTTTTCGTTGCGGGTCACGAGGATAAGATCGTGATGGACGGCGATTGCGGCCAGCAGCGTGTCGACCGAATCAGCGTTGTTACCATGTCGTTGAGCGCTGGCCCGGACCCGCCCCCATGTAGCGGCAACGTCCAGATCAACCGAAAGCAGGCGGCCGGCGAATGACCCGATGAGGTCGTCGCGCAGCCAGCCCTCGAGCGTCGCGCGCTTCTTGCCCGATGGTAGCCGCTGGATGCCCCACGCGATTTCACCGACAGTGATGACACTCAAATAAAGCGCCTGCGCGTCGGACTCCGCCAGCCATGCCGTCAGACCCGCATTTGCTTGTGCACGGGCATCGGAGATGACGCACGTATCAAGAAGATAACGGTTCACAGCTTGGGCGCGCAGCGCCGCGTCGCGCGGTCGCTTGGAATATCGAACTCCAGCTCGCTGTGCTTTATAAGCGCGCTCAGAATGGAGCCGCGAGCCGGAGGGGCGACCGCACTTTTTGCGATGACCATGACGGGTTCGTCACCGCGGCGAACGATTTCTTGAGCTTCGCCCGCCAGTGCCCGATCGACGATCGCGCTTAAGTGGTCTTTTGCCTGTTTGAGAGTCCACGTAGCCATGGTAGCCACATTATAGCGCTACCGTGGCGCCGATGCTACTCCCGGGTGCGCACCTTAACATACCGCGCCCGGCCGCCGTAATCGGTGCCGATCGAGGTCTCCCCTTCCGGGAAGGCAGTACGGGCGAGGGCTTCGAGTTCAAAGATGTTCGGCGGTGCGGCTTCCATTAGGAGCAGTCCGTCGAGCGCGAGCAGCCGGGGAACCTGCTTCAACAGGCGCCGGTACTGATCGAGCCCGTCGGCGCCCCCATCGAGCGCAACGCGCGGCTCGAAGCTCACCGGGTCGGGCGATTCGGCGATATCGCGCGTCGGAACGTAGGGCAAGTTTGCGACGATGACGTTGAAGAACGGCCGCAGCGCCGGGGTCGACGCGTCACCGAAGAAAAACGACAGCCGCAGCTCGACGCCCAGGCGGTGCGCGTTATTCATCGCGACCATGAGTGCATCGGCCGACGTGTCGATCGCGTCGACGTGAATGTCCTTGTGCGTTTCGGCGAGGATCGAGCACGCGATCGCGCCGCTGCCCGTCCCCACGTCGAGGACGCGCGCATGCTCGCGGTCTTTGAGGAACTCGAGCGCTTCATCGACGAGATGCTCGGTCTCGGGGCGCGGCACGAGCACGCGATTGTCGACGAGGAACGTATGGCCATGGAAGCCGGCCGTGCCCACGATGTAGGCAAAAGGCTCGCCCGACGCCCGGCGGGCCACATACTCCCGCAGCGTCGCTTCCATCCTGTCGGACAGTTCGGTTTCGCCGTAGGCCCGAAGCCACGCGACAGGTCGGCCGGTGACATTAGCCACCAGTTGCTCGATCTCGCTCGGCTCTAACCCCGTATCGCGACGAAGCTGCGCCGTGATCTCACCGATCGCAACGCCCATTGCCCGGTGGGTTCTACGTTAAGGACGTTAATCCGGTCTCGTTCAGAGATGCGAACCCGCACCGCGCGGTTCATTAGAAAACGACCTGCAGCGACCTCAACGCAATACCCTCTCGATCGTTCCTTCGCCAATAAAGCGGGCTTCCCAGAGCCTAAAGTGCGCCCCAACCGGAAGATGCTCTCGCGCACTATCCCACGATAAGAAGCGAGCCGGCACACGCACACTCTGACCCGGTGCGATCGAGCCGATACCGCTCAGATAAAACCGCACGTCAAATTCTTTATCGCCCGCGCTAAGAACGCAATGAAATTTATCGGACGGAGTCGGCACGGTCCGGTGACGTGTAAGGCAACTTCAAGCCGCGGATAATTGTTGACCGGTGTGGCAAAAACTA
>DASSZO010000024.1:0-14254 GCA_035702815.1 Candidatus Aquilonibacter sp.
CAGTGCGTAGGTGTAGCGTTCTTCGGCGACGCGTTCGGCGTAGAGGACGTTGACGTAGTCGCGTTGCGCTTGAGCGTAGAGCGCTTGCGCGGTGACGACGTCGGTGATCGTTGCGGCGCCGACGTGGTAGCGGGCTTGCGACGCTTGCAGGTTGACCGTCGCGCTGCTCAGTTCGGCTTGTCCTTGGACGAGCGCGGCGCGCGCGGAGATAACGGTCGCGAGCGCGCTTCGCACGTCGGATTGCACGCTGAGTTTCGTCGCCAGCAGTGCGGCGTTGGCTTGATCGAGTTGGGATGCAGCGACCGCGACGTTGTAATTCGTCAGGCCTTGATCGTAGATCGGGATCGAAATGGTCGCACCGATCGAGGACGTCGATTGGAACGGGGTCGAGATCGGCGGGGCCTGGATGAGCGTTCGCTGCGTGCCGGTGCTCGCGTCGGCATTGAGCGACGGGAAGCGCGCGAGCTTTGCAAAGCGCAGATTCTCCGACGAGGACTCGACGGTATGAATTGCGGCCAGATAGTCCGGACGCAGGTTCAATGCGATCTTGAGTGCGGCGGGGTAGGAGTTGATCTTCACCTGTCCCGGAGACTTATCGAGCACCTGCGGATTGACGGCGGTATCCGCGTCGAGACCGAGGGTCGTCGCAAAGGTTGATTGCGCGGAAATCGCCGTACTTTGCGCGGCGACGAGTTGTCCACGCGCGTTCGCCGTTTGCGACTGCGCGGCGGCGAGATCGGAACGCGCTGCGGCTCCGGCGCGAATCTGCGCCGAGATCGCGTTCTCTTGCGTTTCGAATTGACGCACGACGAGCGAATCGGCGTCCACCGTTGCGTTGGCTTGAAGCACGTTGTAGTACGCCGTCGCGACGTTGAAGGCGAGCGTCTGCAGTTCGCGCACGAGCGTGTCGCGCCCGGCAATGTCGGCTTCTTTTGCGGTGCGAATACCGGCGATCACGCGTCCGCCGTCGTAGATCAACTGATTGAGCGTTACGTGGGCGCCCTCGCTCGTGACAACGGTCGAACCGGACGTGTTGTTTCCAGCTCCGCCGTTCGAGGCGGTGTTACTCGAGCCGTAGGAGCGCGTAATCGTTCCGTTCGCGCTGATGTTCGGGAAGAGCGCGCCTTGCTCGGCGCCGTAGCGCGCGGCGATCGCGCGATACTGCGCGCGCTGCGACGCAAATGCGGGCGATTGCGCGACCGCGATGTCGATCGCTTGCAAGAGCGTGACGCTGGCCGGAATTCCCGCGTGACGCTGTTGCGCTGCAACGTCCGGCGCCGGCGTTCCGTAGGCGGGATATGGGACCGGCGTTGCCGATCCGGTCGGCATCGGTAACGGTGACGGGGCGGTCACCGGCGCTTGCCCCTGCTGCGCGATCGCTACCGACGGAACGACGGGCGCGAGCGCGAGGACCGCGGCGAGTGCTCGCGCGTATCGGCGATCGAGCATCAGCTATTTCGCTCCCGCGGTTGCGCTCGGCGCGGCCGCACCGTTGACAGCGACGACGCTGCCGTCCTTGAGCGCGTCGGGACGTGTGGTAATGACTTTGGTGCCGGGTTGCACCTGCGGTGCGATCACTTCCGACATCGTATCGGTCTGAATGCCGAGGCGAACCGGAACTTCTTTGGCCTTGTTGTCCGCACCGACGATGTAGACCGCGTTGCCGTTCTCGGTCTGTGCGACGGCCGTGCGCGGCACGACGATCGCATTGTTGCGCGATTCTTTGGTAATCGTCGCGGTCACCAGCATACCGCCGCGCAAAAGATCGCCCGGATTGGCCATCTGCACGCGGGCGAGATACGAGAGCGTACCGGTCGTCGGAACCGCATTGACGGTGCTGATGTTCGCCGAGAACGATTTTCCGGGCAGCGAGCTCGAGGTAAAGCGAATGGGCGTACCCGGACGCACGTAGGCCAGATCCTCGTCGGGAACGTTGATGTTGACCCAAACCGTGTCGATGCGCGAGATCGCGAGCACCGGCGCTTGCGGGCTGGCAAACGCGCCGGGATCCATCATGCGCTGCGTGATCACCCCGGAGTACGGCGCATAGAGCGCGGTCTGCGCGATCTGCGTGCGCAGCGTGTTTGCGCTCGCGGCAGCGGCGGCGGCTCCGGCCTGCGCGGCTTTGACGCTCTGCGCGCTTACCACGTTGTTGCGAAGACCCACTTGCGCGTTTTGATAGGCGTTCTGCGCCGAGACGTACTGCGAGCGCGCCGCTTCGAGCTGCGCTTGCGAGACATAGCCCTGTTTGAAGAGCTGCTGATCCTGATCGTAGACGAGCTTGGCGTTATTGAGCGCGGCCTGCGCCGTTTGCACGGCGGCGGTGTTCTGCTGCTGCTGCACCGGCAGGCCGACTTGGGCGCCCGTCGCGGTCGCGCTTTGCTGCGCGGCCGCAGCCTCGGCTTGCGCGAGTTGCGCGCGCAGCGTCGAATCGTCGATCTTCGCCAGCAGCTGCCCCTGCGAGACGCGATCGCCCACGTTCACGTCGATCGACGTGATCGGACCGCTCTGCTGGAACGACAGCGTCGACTGCTGGAGCGGCGCGATCTGTCCGTCGAGCGACAGGTACGTTGCGATGTCGCGACGTTGCGCGGTCGCGACGTCGACGTTGAGCGCCATCGGGCCGCGCGGGCCTCCGCCGCCTTTGCCGCATCCACTCAAACTAACCGCCGCGATCAAAGCCACGACCGCTGCACGCTGGTATTGCATCATTCTCCTACTATCCGATAAGCCGCGCTTGAAGTTCCATCAACGATGGATCAGACGTCCACTATACGGGCCGGGCAGCCAAATTGATTCATACGTTGAGCCGTAAACCTGAGAACAGCCTGCCAAGTTCCCACCGCGCCTGCGGCGCGGACGTCATCCTGACTTGGGAACCACACCACCATCCTGGTGGTGCACCTCGCTGCCACGGGGCCGACTGCATCTGCAGTAGACTCCCGAGGAGCGTGGGGGGTTTCCGCGTATTCCTCGGGGGCATGAGCGCGAAATTGGATATTGGCCGCTCGTATAGTCTGCAAACGCGTGTAGAGGAATGGATGACCGCCGATAAGGCGGGCAACAAGGGAGTCGAGGCGCTCTCGACCTCCGTGCTCGTTCAATTGGTGGAAAATGCGGCCATCGCGTGTCTCGAGCCGATCATCGGCACCGAGACGGTCTCCCTCGGGACCCACGTCGATCTCGAGCACCACAAGCCGGTTCCCGTCGGCTTCATCGTCCGGACCGAGGTGGAGATCGTCATGATCGACGGTCCTCGGGTCAGTTTTGCGGTCCAGGTCTTCGACGAACAGGAGGCCGTGGCCGAGGGGACGCACGAGCGATACCTCATCGAGCGCTCGAAGTTCTTAGGGAAGCTCGAAGAAAAGCTTGCGTAACCGACCTACGTAACGGTAGGGTTAAAGAAAGCTGGGTTCTACCTAGCTGATACTGCAGGGGGGGCAAACATGCTCCCCTAACAGTTATAAGAAGGATTGTCTTGGGGGGAACCTGTCGCCTTTAGCCCGAGTGGCTGGTGCGTGGGTTCTCATCGCGTAGATGCGGCCCAAGCCATCTAAGGTCTCATACTAACTAGGAGGAAACATTGAAGCGACTGAGCACCGGAGTCCTGGCCGCGGTTTTGGCCGCCGGCTTCGGACTTAACGCGGTCGCAGCACCGGCTCCTGGCGCATCGCATGGAAACATCGGAACCAACGCGATTGCCCAGGCATCGGGCTCGACCATGGCGGCTCCGCCGGCGAACTTCGGTTCTCCGCCGTCGGGGCAAATCCCGATTCTCTTCAACGACCACCATGTCTATGCCAAGCCCGACGTCCTCAAGCAGGGCCGCGTGCTGGCAGCGCTCGTCCGCGGCGGAACGGTTTTAATCCCGCTCCGTTCGATGTTCGAGCAAATGGGCGCGACCGTTTCGTACGACGCGGCCAACAAGACGGTGGACGTTAGCAAACCCGGCGCCGACGTGAAGGTCACGGTCGGTAAGCCGGAAGTCGTCATCAACGGCGAAACGCGTCCGCTCGACGTGCCGCCGATGATGTACCAGGGCCACGTTCTCGTTCCGGTTCGCGTGATCTCGGAAGGCATGGGAGCGTACGTGCAGTGGGTTCCCGACAAGCAGGTCGTCGTTGTGCGTTACCTGCCGCCGACCCCGCCGCCGTCGCCGACGCCGGAACCGACTGTCGCTCCGACCGTCGCGCCGACGCCGACCCCGGCCCCCGTTGCGACCCCGTACATGGACAAGTTCATCGTCGGTGACTATCTGTTCTCGCCGAAGGTGTACAACGAGTTCAACGCCGGTCTAAACAACAACAACAAGAACGGCTTCTCCTACGCCATCCGTGGTGCTGCAGAGTTCAACCTCTTCAACATCCCGTGGATGGTCGAAGGCGACTACCGTCAGTTCAACTACCCGCACAACTGCACGAATCCGCTCGGCCCGTCGGCTGACTGCTTCGTGACCGGCATCGGCGGCAATTATCAGACGGCCGTCCCGTCCTTCACCGTGCGCGACTACGACTTCGATGCCCGTCTCGGCATCCGAGTTCTCAACCCGCGCGTGTACATCGGTGTCGGCTACATGTGGAAGGGCAACAACGCGGGCTACCCGCGCATGAGCAACATCGGCTTCGGCATCGAAAAACTGCCGGATCTCGATCAGGCCTTCTCCGTGTACGGCAGCCTCTGGTACTACGGCAACGTCAAGGGCAATACGGATGCGTCCTACTCGGGCGGCACCTCGTACGCTCTCGCGTACAATATTCTCAAGGCTCAACTCGGCTTCACGTATAGCTTCGCGAACAGCCCGCTGTTCCTCGAAGCCGGCGTGCTTGGCGAGACCATGAAGAATAAGACGAACGCTCCGAGCGATGCTTCGCTCAGCGCGATCTACGCCGGTATCGGTCTGAAGTTCTAGTAACTTCTGTACGGATGGTTGAAGGGCTCGGCGGTTACGCCGGGCCCTTCTTCTTTTCTTTGTCGGGGCGTGTGTGTGGCGGGTTTCGTCGCACTTGTCATCCTGAGCGGAGCGAAGCGTCGTCGAAGGATCGTTACGCAGTATTGCGCGACACGCGCTCCGGTCGGCACCGCTCGCGATTTTTCCATCCATGGAAAAATCGCTGCTGCCCTCCTCGCCCCTCACGCCATCCTGGCTCCGGGGCTCGTTCGGAGCTGCCGGCCGAAGCGCGTGTCGCGCAATACTGCGTAACGATCGGCGAGCGTTTTGGCCGGTACGTCTCTCGGGTCCGACCGTTTTAGGCGACAACGACAACATAAAAAAGGGCTCGCTGGTATGCGGGCCCTTTGTTGTGGCGGGAAGTTATTAGACTTCCTTTTTCGTTTTAGCTGGGTTTATGAGTTCGGCTTATGGGTTGCGGCGGGGGACGGGAAGTTGCTGGGGGCTGCGGTGGGGGTGGGGGCGGGGGATGGTTTTACGCAGGGGGGATCGATGATTTGGACTTTGGGGGCGCCGGGTTTGGCGGTTGGCGTTGGTTGCGGGGACGGAACCGGCGAGGTGTTCGCGAGCGTAGCGCCGCTCGGAAGCGGGGTCGGGCACAACTGCGCATTTGCGAAGTAGTGCTCCGTAAAGCCGATCGCGAGATCTTTCTTTTCGAGCTTTCCAAAGTACGTGTTGGGGAACTGGTGAACGAGGACGTTCATGTAGTTCCAGGCCTTGTCTTGCGCGTCTTTGGTGTAGATCTTCTTGTACATCTTGATCGCCAAGAAATAGCTGCGGGCGAGCTGCGGATCTCCCGGATAGCGAGAGGCCCACGCACGCAACGCTTCATCGGCAAAGTTGACTTTGTTGATGATGTTCGAGTCGGTGGTGTACGCACCGGCGCGGATCGCTTCGTCGTGGAACGTGTTGTTGATGCCGAGATAGCTCAGCTTGAGCCGGCCGAAGTACTCGTCGCCGGGAGCTGAATGGATGAAGCTCTCGCATTGATCGTGAGCGAATTTGCTCTTTTTGTCAGAGCAGGCGTCTTTGGGCGCGGTGGTCTTTGCGGGTACTGAAGCCGCGCTGACGGCACTCACTCCTGCCAACGATACGGCAAGAGCAGCACCAAGGCTGAGAAACATACGGTTCAGGACTCTAGTCTCCCTAAGCGGTGGTGGGGTTAGCGGCCATATTCGCTCTTAGAAACGATGCTCCCAGGGAGAATGTCACAAAGGCGCGGCGTAGAAGCGGTCGGCGTGACCAAAAATCTTCGCGTGGGCGCCCTTCAGCTCACCGCGCACGACCGTGCCGCCTTCGAATCGGGCGCGGTCAACCTGCGCGAGCAGGTCGAGCAAGCAGCGCAAGCATGCGACCTGCTCGTGCTTCCGGAAGGCACATTCCCCGCATACGTGCTCGGCGCCGATGACGTCGATACCCGGCACGTCGATGCGGCGCTCGAAGAACTTCGAAGCGTCGCTCGCTTGCACGGCTGCGTGATCGTGGCGGGTGCGGCGATGCGCCAGCGCGGCGATCTCTTCAACAGCGCCGTCGTGATCGATGCCGATGGAACCATCGCCGGAACCGCCGAAAAGATTTTTCTCTGGCACTTCGACCGAAAGTGGTTTGCGCCGGGAATGCGTATCGAGCCGATCGAGACGCGCGCCGGCCGGTTGGGCGTCATGATTTGCGCGGATGGACGCATGCCCGCAATCGCACAAACGCTCGTCGATCGCGGCGCCGAACTGCTCGTCATGCCGACCGCATGGGTAACGTCGGGGCGCGATCCGCTCCGCCTCGAAAACATTCAAGCCGATCTGCTGGCGCGTGTTCGAGCGCGCGAGAACAACGTGCCGTTCGTCGCCGCGAACAAATGCGGAACCGAACGCGGTATGGTACTCTACTGCGGAAAATCGCAGATCGTTGACGCGAGCGGCGAGATCGTCGCGATGGCGCCCGAGCGCGAACCCGCGTTCGTGCACGCGTCGCTAACGTTGAATGCGCCGCGCCCGTACCGGGTCCCACTTCCGGCCGTTTCGCCGGTTGCGCCTGCGCAAGGGTTCGAACGCGTCGCGTTTTCACTCGACGGCGGACTGACCGCACAAACGCTCGCCATCCTCGATGCCGACGTCGCGCTCACCGCGTCAGATGACGCCTGCATTGACGCGTCCCTCGCGTACGATCCGCGCACGCTCATCGCCTTTCGCAACGCCGGACATCGCCGCATCGCGCTTCGCGTCGGCGGCGACGGCGCAGCGTTCGAATCGATTGCGCGCGCGCGGGCGGCCGAATTGCGCCTCTACCTCATCGTGTTCGATCCGTCGCGCGATCGCGCATATGCCGTCGATCCGGACGGCACGATCGTAGCCGGAACCTTCGGCGATTTCCGGATCGCAAGCGTTGCGATCGACTATCGGCGCACGAATGAAACGTCGGTGGCGCCCGGAACCGACGTCGAACGGGGCCTGCGTGACGTGGCCGCAATCGCGCAAGGAGCCCGCGCATGAGCGGCGCCGGTGCACGGGAACACGATCCGCTCGTCGCCATCGTCAGCGCGATCATCGCCGTCCTCGCGGCGCTCGGGACGCTCGCCTCGCATCATCGCTCGATCGAAGCGCTCGCGACCAAAAACCAGGCGATCCTCACCACGGCCAAAGCCTCCGACCAATTCACGAGCTACCAGACCAAGCGCGTCCGCGTTGCCGTCTATTCGACGCTGCTCGCCGGCGACGTCATCACGAATCCGAAGGCGCGCAGCGATGCCAAGACCGCGCTCGATCACGAACAGGCCTCGTCGCTCGCTGTGCTCGGCGAGGCAAAGCGCCTCGAGACACGGGCCGAAAAGGAGCAAGAAACATCGGAACGGATGATGTCGTCGTACGTGACGCTCGAAATCGGAACGACGTTGTTCGAGATTGCGATCGTGCTCACGTCGATCTCGGCACTTACGGAAACGCGCATCCTGCTGTGGTTTGCACTGGGCATGGCCGTCATCGGCATCGTGCTGCTGCCCATCGGCTATTTCGCGCATTGAATCCGCGCGCGGCGCTTGCGCTCGGCCTGAGCCTGCTCATCGTCGGCGCCGTCCCGCACCCGCCGCCGCGTTCCCGTGCCGTCGCGTCGTTCGGAATTCCGGCCACACCCATGCTCCCCGGGAGCGTGATTCCGCTTTCGATCGACGGGCTTACGCCGCCGTACGGTATCGAGCTGTTGGGCACCGGGCACCTCAACGCATCATCGTACGTTGCGCCCGAACGCGCGAACGGCCCCGTGACGCTGGTGGCGGCCAATCAAACCGCCGTTGCGACGAGAACCCTCGTCTTCGCACCGCCGCCTGCCGCCGATACGGCGTTCATCGCCGTTGCTAGTTACGACGACGGCGTCGTAATCCACGATGCCGCGCCGCCCTTCGCGCGGCGGTCGATCCTCGGCGTCGGCGGCGCTCCGGCCGACGTGACGATCGACCCGCAAGGACGCATCGCGGCGGGCGCGACCGACGGCACGACCGCCGTCATTGCGACCATCGCTCCGTGGAGCGTGCAAGCCGTCGAAGGCGTGCCGTTTTCCGATGAAGCCGCGTTTGACGACAAGACGCAGGCGGCGTTTTTCACCGATCGCGACACCAACGGCGCGGGCGCGATCACGCGTGTAAGCGCTGACGGACAGATTCGGACGCGCGTGCTCGGTCTGACCGCCGAGGGAATCGCAATCGATTCGAAACGGCGCCGCGCGTACGTCGCGAACACGAACGACGGAACCATCTCGATCGTCGATCTCGATTCGATGGTCGAACTCGATCGATTTGCGGCGGTTTCGCGCGTTTTTTCCCTCGCGCTCAACGCTTCCGGATCCCGTCTCTATGCGGTTTCGAATCAAAGCTATACCTCGCCGTTCGGCGCTGCGGGCTCCGTCATTGCCATCGACGTTGCCGCAACCAAACCGCGCATCGTGGCCAAAAGTGCGCCGCTCGCGTTTCCCGTCGGCCTCGCGCTCGATCAAAGGCGAAACCGGCTCTTCGTCACCGACGAACGCGACGACGACGTGTACGTGCTCTCCCCGCTGACCCTGCATGCGGTGCACGCCCCGTTGCCGACATGCCGGACGCCGTGGAAGCCGCTCGTCGATCGGGGCACGCTCTACTTGCCCTGCGCACGAGCGAACGAAATCGACGCGATCGATACGTCGACGTTTCGGCGCCGGCCCGGCGCGCCGTTTGCGACCGGCGGTTATCCGCTCGCCGTCGCGGTATGGCACCCGCAACCGAACGTCAAACGATAGCCCGGTGATCGTAGCCGCTCTCGTTTTTGCCGCGCTCCCGCTCCACATCGAACCGCAAGCGCCGTTTCCGCGCGTCCTTTCCGCGCCTCGAACCGCGTACGAAGTGACCCCCGGCGTGGAGTACGGCCGGTACGACCTTCGGACGTCGCTCGGTCCGATCGTCGTGCGCGTCCTGGAGATCGCACCGCACGCACCGGATCTGCGGATCGACGCAGTGCTCGCTCACGACGCGTTGACGTCTACAGCCGAAACGGTATCGTCGATGGCGGATCGCACCGGAGCAATCGCCGGCATCAACGGCGACTATTTCGATATCGGTGCGACCAATCAACCGACGAATATCGTCGTGCGCAGCGGCGCGCTTTTGCGCACGCCGCGCAAGCGCTACGCACTCTTCGTGGGCAATGACGGCACCGCGCGCATTGACGAAGTCAGCTTTACCGGGCAAGTGCAGATTGCCGATCGCAGCTATGAAATCGATGCGGTCAACGAAATGCTGCCCCCGCACGGCGGCATCTCGCTGCTGACGCCGCAGTACGGAAGCGTTGCGCCGAACGACACGATTACGCTCCTTGCAATCAAGCCCACCGGCAATCCGCCGTTTACGAACTACGTCGTCGGCGATCAAGCGGACAACTTTTCCCGTCAGCCGGCCGGATATTATCTTGCGATCGGGCCGAACGCGATCCGGCGCATTCCGCTGCCGAATCCGGGCGATCCGATCTCGATCACGGGCGATCTGGATCCCGATCCGCTCGCATCCACGCGCGCTGCGGTCGGGGGCGGCCCGCTCATTCTCGACGACGGCAGTTGGTATGACGATCTCGACGGGCCGCGCGGCGGCAGCTATGACATGCGCGCGCCGCAGAGCGGTGCGGCGATCACCCCCAACGGAACGCTGCTGCTCTTTCAAATCGACGGGCGCCAGCCGGATCTCTCGATCGGCGTGACGCCACGCGAATTCTCGGCATTGATGCGTGCGTTCGGGGCGACGCGCGGCATGGAATTCGACAGCGGCGGATCGTCGGAAATGGCCGTGCGCGTTCCCGGTGACGCGCGAGCGGTGCTCGTCAACTCACCGTCGGACGGAAGAGAGCGTCCCGTCGCCGACGGCGTCTTCGTGTACAGCGATGCGCCCGTAACGCAAGCGCAATCGATCGTCGCCCAACCGCAAACGATTCGGGCGCTCGCGGGCGCGCGCGTCGCCGTTCGTCTTGCCGCCGTCGACGCGTCCCGGCGTCCCGCCACGGCGCCTGCGGCCTACACGGTGACGGTTTCGCCGGCCGCGCTCGGGCGGTACGCAAACGGAACGTTTGCGGCCCAGAGCGCGGGAACGGGCGCACTCGTGGTGCGCAGCGGCGCGCTCGAGGCGCGCGTGCCGATCGAGGTGACCGCCGATCCAGCTCGCATCGACATCCTGCCGGCGCATCCGGGGACCGGAACGGGCGGCCAGATCGCGTTGCACGCGCACGCATTCGATGCAAGCGGATACGAACTCGCGCTCCCCGATCGCTTGCCGTGGCGAGCCACGTCGGGAAGCATCGACCCGGACGGCGTCTTCTCGGCCGGGAACCGCGATGCGCTCGTGTCGCTTCTACTCGGCGATCATCTCGCAAACGTGCACGTGGCGGTCGGCTACCGCGACGTGCCGATCGCCTTCGGCGCGCATGCCACGTTTATGTCGTCGCCCCACGGCGGCGAAGGGTCGCTTCAAACCGGACCGTGCGCGGGCTGCCTCGAACTGCGCTACGCACTCGCTCGTGACGAACGCGCCGCGTACGCCGTCGATCAAATCGCGCTTCCCCTCCACTCGGCCGGCATCGGTTTTGACGTCCTCGACGACGGCAGCGGCATGCGCCTCAAAGTCGTGCTGCATAATGCGATCGACGAAGAGGTGTTGTTACCGGTCGCAACGCTCGATCGTCCGGGCTGGCGCCACGTGGTCGTCCACTTTCCGGCATCCCTCGCCCAGCCCGCGCGCCTAACCGCGATCTATGTGATCGGACCGGCTCCGGGTACGGAGCGCAGCGGGACGATCACGATTCGGAACGTGAAGGCCGTTGTCGCCGGCTCGGAGTAGTCGCGCGATATGGAGTTCGACGGTCTCGGCGGACGGGCGCTTGATACGGCGGCCGCCCGCGGCGCGCACTACGCCGACATTCGTTTCGAATCGGTGCATAACGAGCGCATCGAGGTGCGCAACGGGATCGTCACGAGCCTGGCCGACGCGCGAAGCGTCGGCTACGGCATTCGCGCGCTGGTCGACGGGGCGTGGGGGTTTGCGGCAAGTTCCGATCTGAGCGACGCCGGGATCGATGCAACGGCCGCGCGCGCGGTTACGATTGCACGCGCGAGCGCATCGATTGCACGCCGGCGTTTGGGGGAGGCGCCGCCGCGCGCATACGTCGACCGCTTCGAAACGCCGCTGGTTCGCGACCCGAAAACGGTCCCGCTCGGCGATCGCGTTTCGCTTTTAATGCGTGCCGAAGCGGCCGTGCGATCGACCAAAGCGGTCGCGGTCGGACGAGCCTGGCTCGATCTGTGGGACACCGAAAAAATGTTCTACAGTTCGATCGGTTCGCGCATCGAACAGCGCATCGTCCAAACCGGCAGCGGTGTCGCGGCGATGGCCGTAGGTGACGGCGACGTGCAGACGCGCACCTTTCCCGGCGACATCGGGCTATACAAGTCGGGCGGCTGGGAGATCGTCGAAGAGGCGGCACTGCTCGACAACGCGCCGCGCATCGGCGAGGAGGCGACGGCGCTCTTGACGGCACCACAGTGTCCGAGCGGCACGTTCGACATCATCCTCGGCGGTTCGCAGATGTCGTTGCAGATCCATGAATCGTGCGGGCATCCGGCCGAGCTCGACCGCGTGATGGGATGGGAAGCGAATTTTTCGGGGACGAGCTTTCTCGAACTCGATGAACTCGACCGGCTCAAGTATGGCTCCGATCTCGTGACGATCGTGATCGACAACACGATGCCCGGCGGGATGGCAACCTGCGGGTATGACGACGAGGGCACGAAATCCATGACGTCCGACATCATTCGCGACGGCGTCCTCGTCGGCTACGAGATGAGCAACGACACCGCCCGCGCGATCGGCCGGTCGAGCAATGCTTGCGTGCGCGCGCAAAGCTGGGAATTCGTTCCGATGATCCGCATGTGCAATCTCAACTTGCTTCCCGGATCGACTCCCTTCGAACATCTCTTCGACGACGTTCGCGACGGCATCTACATGGAGAGCAATCGCTCGTGGTCGATCGACGATCGTCGATTGAACTTTCAATTCGGCTGCGAGATCGGATGGGAAGTCAAAAACGGCAAGCGCGGACGGCTTCTCAAGAATCCGACCTACGGCGGCATGACGCCGCGGTTTTGGAACGCGTGCGATGCGATCGCCGACGAACGTTCGTGGAATGCGTGGGGAACGCCAAACTGCGGCAAGGGCGAGCCGATGCAGACGGGGCGAACCACGCAAGCGGCTGCGCCCGCGCGCTTTCGCGGTATCGCGGTGGGAGTCGGATACAGTGAATAAGGCCGAACGCGAAGCCCTTGCCAAACGCACGCTCGCGTTTTCGAACGCCGATCAGACCGAAGTGCTCGTGTCGTCATCGAAGAGTTCGCTGACCCGCTTCACCCATGGACTTTCGAATCAAAACGTTTCCGCCGACGACCTCTCGATCTCGGTACGCGCGATCGTCGGCAACCGCACCGGCGTCGCCGCAACGAATCGAACGGACGACACCGCGCTCGCGGACGTCGTCAAGCGTGCAATCGACATGGCCGCGTTTGCGCCGGCCGATCCGATGCAGCCGGTACTTCCATCGGGCGCGCCGACGACCGCCCCGGCCGGCGCATACGACGACGCCACCGCGGATGCCGACGCATTCGTCCGCGCACGCATCTGTGAAGCGATTTTCGAGCAGGCGGAGTCGGCCGGATATTGGGCCGCCGGATACGCGTCAACCTCGCAGTCCGGCATCACCGTCGCAAACTCGTCCGGCGCACTCGCCTCGTTCGACGGTACCGACGCGCAGGCCAACGCGAAAATGACGGCCGCGGATTCGACCGGTTTTGCGGAGCGGTACTCGACGCGCGTCGATGCGGTCGACGGCGCCGACGTCGGACGGCGCGCCGTCCACAAGGCGCGTGAGAGCGCGCAACCGCAGCAGGTCGAACCCGGCGAGTGGACGGTTATCCTCGAGCCGCCGGCGTTCGGCGAGCTTCTCTCGTATCTCATCGCGCATTTCTCGGCGCAGGCCTTCGATGAAGGTTCGTCGTTCTGCAGCGACGGCTTAGACCGCCGCTATTTCGACACGTCGGTTTCGATTGCGGATGACTACGCGCATCCGCTTGCCCCCGGCATGCCCTTTGACTTCGAAGCCCAACCGAAGATGCGCGTACCGTTGGTCGACAACGGCATCGTGCGTAACATCGTCACCGACAGCTATTACGCAAAGAAGCTCGACCGCGCGAACACGGGGCACGCCCTTCCCGCACCGAACGCGTGGGGGCCGCAGGCGCTCAATATCGTCGTTGCTCCAGGAACGAAATCGACGCAAACGTTGATTTCAGAAACGACGCGCGGCTTGCTGATTTCACGCTTTTGGTACATTCGCACCGTCGATCAGAAAAAGACGATCGTGACGGGCATGACGCGGGACGGGACGTTTCTCATCGAGCACGGCCGCATCGTGGGCGGGGTGCGCAACCTGCGTTTCAACCAGAGCATCGTTGCAGCGCTCGGCGCCGTTTCCTTCGGCAGCGAACACGTGCGCACCGGACAATACTCCTATTCGCTAGTCGTTCCGTCGGCCAAGATCGAGCGCTTCACCTTCACGAGCACGACCGAGTTCTGATGCATCTGCTGCTCGTCGTGCTGCTGCGCTTGCCCGCGATCCTGATGTTCCATCAGGTCGATACGCACGTGCCGCCGGACCGGGTCGGGCGCGAACTGACGATTAGTCCCGCGCAGTTGAGCGACGAGCTGCGCTTTCTACAGGCGCATCGGTTGCGAGCCGTGAGCGTCGAGGACTTTCTTAG
>DASSZO010000044.1:0-2961 GCA_035702815.1 Candidatus Aquilonibacter sp.
GGGCAGCAGGAGCGATTCCAGGATGGAATCGCGACGAGCGGCTCCTCGCGACGCGCCAACGCACCGCCACGCCGCCGCCACTCAGCCCACGCGCGAACTATTCGGAGCGGAATTCCAAGTCGGACGTGTCGCCCATTGGGATTTCGCCGACGCCCTGGAATTGCGTCATGACGAACTCGGAGAAGAGCGCGTTGGGCCAGCCGAAGTCGGGGCGCGTGTAACGCTTGGGATCGTTCGGATCGAAGGACTCGTGCAAGAGATGATCGCCGGGGTCGCTTGCGAGCAGTTGATTGAGGACGTCCTGCTTTTCGCTTTCGCTGTTCGCGGTCAGTCCTTGGATGATGAGCGCAAGCGGCCAGATCCAATGATCGGGCGTGTGGAAGCTGCCGATCCCGCGCGCGACCGATCCCTGATAGAACGACGGGTTGTCTTGCGAGAGCAAGAACCGGCGCGTGTTTTCGTAGTAGCGGTCGCCCGGCACCGTGTAGCCGATGTACGGCGCGGAGAGAAGGCTCGGGATGTTGGCGTCGTCGGTAAGAATGGCATGACCCAAGCCGTCGACTTCGTACGCGTAGATGTATCCGTACTTCGGAACGAGCACGAGCCCGTAGGTCTGAATGCCGCGCTGCACTTCGTCGCGCAGCGACGTCGCGGCATTTGCCTTGACGACGTTGTGGTATACGTCGCGCTCGATCTCGGCCATGTCGCCTAACGCGACGACCGCGAACATCTCCGACGGAATCAAGAAGTTGTAGTAACACGCGTCGTCGGACGGACGAAAGCCGGTCCAGATCATTCCGGTATATCCGGTCGGCCGGCCCTTGCCGTCATCGGCGAGCTCTTTATGCGTGTAGCGGGAGTTACGCGGATGATCCTGTTCGCGCTGCAAGGTCGCCAAGATGGCATCGAGCGCTTTCTGGTAGTCCGAATTGAAGATCGACGAGTCGCCGGTCGTCTTCCAATAACTCCATGCCAGGGTTACCGGATAGGCAAGCGAGTCGAGCTCGAACTTCTGCTCCCACACGCGATAGTCCATCGTGAACGCATTGGCGTACGGATCGACTTGGATATATTTGGCCATGCGCGCGATGATCGCGCGCAGTAAGGCGCGCGTATCGGGATCGTCCTTGGCAAAGAATAAATATGGGCGCGCTTGAGCGCTTGCATCGCGCAGCCATTCAGCCGGAATGTCGCCGGTCTTAATGTACGCAGTTCCATCGGGCGCATACGAGGCCAGTTTTCCGGTGTCGAGCAGCGCCGAGCGAAACATCAACTCGAGGTGCGGGTTCGAGCTGTGGTAGTCGCCCGCCGCGCGCGCGATCGACTGCAGCTCGAGGGCGGGCGAGCGCAGCGGCAGCGTAACCATCAGCAGAGCCAAGAAGAACGCGCCCAGGCGCAGTGCTTTACTCACGGCCACGCTCCGTGCGCATAAAGCGCCTGGAGCTCACGGTATCGTCCCAAGTAGTCAAGTCCGTAGCCCACCACGTAGACATCGGGGATCTCAAATCCCCGATACTTTATTTCTATATCGGCAATTCTTCGAGCCGGCCGATCCAGCAACGTACAGACTTCGAGCGAGGCCGGTTGACGCGCCCGCAACGTCTTGGCGACGTACTGCAGCGTCATCCCGGTATCGATCGTGTCCTCTACCAGGATAACGTGCCGTCCCTCAACCGATGCTGAGGTATCTTTCTCAAAGCGGATCCCTTCGACGTCGCTGAACTTCGTCACGGCAATAACGTCGTACTCGCACGGAATCGACACCGCGCGGGTGAGATCGGCCAGAAACGGCGCGGCCGCATTGAGGACGCCGACGAGCACCGGAACCCGCCCCGCATAGTCGCGCGAAATCTGCGCGCCGATCTCGCGAACCCGCGCATCGATCGCGCCCGCGTCGAAGAGCAGGTCACCGATCATGCGGCAACCGCCCGGCGTGCGAGAAGACGTTGCGCATCCCGGCGGGTGAACAGTTTGATCCGGACGCGTGGATGGTGCTCGCGCAACAGACGTATCTTGCGGTTTTTCCGCGTGTTGAGCTCCGGCTTGGCGACGGTCAATTCGATATACACGTCAAGTTCGGGCAGATAAAAATCCGGCGTAAAAAAGGCGACGGCTTTGCCGTCGCGATTCCATTGGATCGGAAAGGTGCGCGGTTCGTACTCCCACGCAATTCGATAAAAATCGAAGAGCGCCGCAAGCGCGGCTTCACTCTCATGCGCAAAAGAAACCCGCGACATAGTCACGGGCGTAAGTCTACGACGCGTTCCCTTCGGGTTCCGCCTTGAACAGCGGCAATGCTACGACAAATCTCGCGCCGCCGGCCGGCGACACCTCGACGTGGACGCGGCCGCCCACGCGCTCGACCACCGTGCGAACGATCGTCAAACCCACGCCCGCGCCGCGGACGCCTTCGGGAGCGTTCCCGCGCTCGCGATAGGCAAAGATGCGCTCGCGGTCGGCGTAAGCAACACCGGGACCGTCGTCGTCGACGAGCACACAAACAAACGGATCCTGGCGTTCGACCGTCACCCCGACGCGTCCACCCGCGCGCGCATACTTAATTCCGTTTTCAATCAGGTTGAGCAAGGCATGCATGCAGGCATCAGCGCCGATTCGTCCGAGCGCGGTGCCGTCTGCTTGTACGGTAAGCGTCACACCGCTCTCTGCCGCGATCGGGTGCAGCGCCTCCACCGCGCCATGGACCAGCGCAACGACGTCGGCGGCGCCGGCATACATCGACGAACTGTCGAGCAGCGAGAACTCGAGCATGCCCTCGACCAAGCGAGCCAATCGCAACGCTTCGCGCCGCGCGGTTTCGAGAAAGCGCCGGCTGGTACGCCGGTCGATCTCGTCGTCGAGCACGGTTTCGATATAGCCGCGGATCGACGTGAGCGGCGTGCGTAGTTCGTGACCGACCGTTGCCAGAAACTCGAAACGCTCGCGTTCGCGCGCGCCGCGCAC
>DASSZO010000079.1:0-18235 GCA_035702815.1 Candidatus Aquilonibacter sp.
CGCGACGACTTCGCCGTCGATCGTGCGCTGCATGTCGGTAACTTCTTCCGGACGCTCGTCGACGAGCAGCGCGATGATGTGCGCCTCGGGATGATTGATGGAAATGCCTTGCGCGATGTTCTTCAGAAGCGTCGTCTTACCGGCTTTCGGCGGCGAGACGATCAGCGCGCGCTGTCCTTTACCGATCGGACAGAACAGGTCGATGACGCGCGTCGAAAGTTGGGTCGAGCGGTTCTCAAGTTTGTACCGCTCTTCGGGGAAGATCGGCGTGCCTTTTTCGAAGGTCGAACGACCTTTGATTTGCTCGGGGTCGAATCCGTTGACTTTGTCGACGCGGATGAGACCGTAGTACTTCTCGCTCTCTTTGGGGCGGCGCACTTGGCCTTCGACCATATCGCCGCGCCGAAGTTCGAACCGGCGAATCTGCGACTGGCTGACGTAGATGTCGTCGTTTCCGATGACATAGCCGCCGCGACGCAAAAATCCGTAGCCTTCGGGAAGGATGTCGAGGATGCCGCTTGCCATTTCGAGGCCTGAGCGTTGCTGCTGCGCGGCAAGGATGGCGGCGACGATTTCGTCCTTCTTCATCGCCGTTGTGTTGCCGAGTTCGAGTTCTTGCGATTGCGCGATCTCGACCAATTCGGCTTTCTTCTTGCCTTCGAGATCGGCGGCCGTCAACATCGGCGGGCCGGTTTCAAGCGCGGGAAATTGATCGTCGCGCTGTTGATATTGCGGATTGAATCCGTGGCGGCGGCGCGAGCGGCGGCGGCGACCACCGCCCCCTTGCGGCCGGCCATTGTCGTTTGAACGATGTTCCGTTTGCAGAGGAATGTCTCTCTCGTAGAGCCGTGCACATACGATATGGCCGGCGCTATCACTGGCGAGGCTGCCTGCGAGCACCGATCGTTGTGAACGTGGGGATTAAACGAGCTCACTATAGCACGCGGGCTACGGTGGCTTCAAGATGGTGAGAGGGCGCGCGGACCGCTGACGAAGGGATTTCCTCGCTCGTAAAACCGCAGGCGCCGCTGCGCGGCGCGCGTGATCCCGATGCGCCGGCTAACGCCGATGGGGCCGCCCGCTCGAAGCGGATGCGCGAGCCAGAGTTCGCGATCTTCCAAGAGCCGGCGACCGTCGAGCGATCGGTCGATCTCGAGCGCCTGCGCGAGGCGGCCCGGTCCCCGGCAAAGGTCGCGCAGAACCTCGGTCCTGCGGCGACGCTTCATCAGGTCGATCCCGTCGACCGGTTCGAGTGCCCGAACGAGAACCGCGGCGCCTTGATGCCGCGACTCGCTCGTAACGTTGAAACAGAAATTCGTCCCATAGATGAGATAGACGTAGGCGTGGAACGGATCCAGAAACATCGATGCATTGCGCGGACGGGGGCCGCGATAGGCATGCGAGGCGGGATCGCCGATCGTGTACGCTTCGGTTTCAACGATTCGGCCCGCGGTGCGTCCGGCGATACTATCGCGAACGAGCACCACACCCAATAACGCTTTTGCGAGTGCTTCGGTTTCGATCGGCAGATCGCCGAACTCTAACCGCCGGTATTCCACCGCATGCAATTACGCCGCCGGGGTCAGCGAAACTTCGGCCTGCGCCCGCTGCGTAAGCTCCGGATCGAAGCCGTAAGCGAGCGAGTGTACTTTAAAGCGATTGAGCGAGCAGCCGAGCCTAACGTACGGCAGCACGATCGGCCGGGGGACGTCACGATGATCGTTGTGGTCGGCAACGAGCTGTTCGTCTGGAACGAGGAACGCGATCTGATCGATGCGCCGGTCTGCGAGCATCGCCGCGAGCGCCGTCAAGGCGGCGTACGATGTAAGCCGGGCGCGTATCCCGACCTCTTGCCCGTCGCGAAGCGTCGGGACGCGGAAGGCGGCTCGCACAAGCCGCTCTCCCGTCCGCGACGACAGGCGCGCGTAGGCGACTCCATTTCCTACCCCGTCGGCCGCATAGCCGATCTGCACCTGAACCATGGCTCAAGTATAGCGAACACCTGTTCGATTCGTCAAGCCGAACGCTGCGCCCGATCGTGGCCCGGTCCGGGCTCCAATAAGCTTCCATACAGGTTCAAGACGCGCTCGACCTGATCGTCTGCGGCGAACCGCCGCGACGCGTCCTTCGCGCGCCGGGCGGAGGCGTCGTCGGGAAGGCGCGGCACGCGACGCAAGGCATCCGCGAACGCACTGGGGTTCGGGTCGACCAGCCGGCCCGCGTTTCCAAGGACCTCGCGGTTCGACGGTGCATCCGCGGCGATGACGAGCGCGCCGGCGGCGAGCGCCTCGGCCTGCACCAATCCTTGGGTCTCGCTCGTGCTCGGAAAGACGAACGCATCGGCGCTCGCGTAGAGATCGGGCAATTGTTCGCGCGCAACCGCGCCCAAGAAGCAGGTGCGATCCGCAACGCCGAGCTCGCGCGCGAGCGTCTCAAGCTCCTCGCGCGCGGGACCGTCGCCGGCGACAACGAGCTTCAAATCCGGTTCGGACGTTTGCGCGAGCCCATGCAGCAACACGTCGACGTTCTTTTCGCGCGCGAGTCGTGAAACGAAAAGCAAGAGACGATCGCCGCGTCCGGCACCGCAGCGTTTGCGAAGCGCCGCGTCGCGGCGGCCTGCGCCGAAACGTTCGACGTCGATGCCCGTCGGGACGACTTCGATGCGCGTCTCGACGCCGATTTCGCGCAGATGCCGTTGCATCGCGGGCGTCGGAACGATGACTGCGTCGACGAGGTTGCCGAACGTTCGCGTCAATTGCGATGCCGCAAAGCGCGTCGCATGTGCTTCGAACGGCACGTAATGTGCGTACGCCTCGAGCTGCGTGTGATACGTATAGACGACCGGCATGCCGTAACGGCGGGCATATCGCAATCCCGTCCATCCCGTCACGAAGAGCGAATGCACGTGAACGATCGAGAGACGCTTGATCACGTTATTGACGTTGCGCCGGCTGACCAACGGCAAGGTCAAACGATACGGCGTATTGGTCGGAAGCGGTAACGACGGCATGCGAAATACCGCCGATTCTTCGGCTGCATCCGCGCCGGGCATCTGCGGTGCGAAGCAGTACACGGAGTGGCCGCGCGCGCGCAAACCTTCGGCGAGTGTGTCGACCGATTCGACGACGCCGTTGACGACCGGGCGGTAGACTTCGGTGAAGAAGCCGACGCTGAGATGATCGAGTGACGCGCGCTTCACGGGACTCCCATTATCCCCCGGGGGACAACCGTCCCACTACAGAGGGACTTCCTTCCCCACTCCGACTTTCGGCATAGTCGATCCAAGCGCGGCGCGTGATATAGTGCCCGAGTTACCACGGTCGCTCGCTCAACGGGCGGCCAGCGGACCACCGCCAGCCTGGTGTGCCTTGGTCCGCACAATGGCGTTTCCATAGGATCCGTCAACACGACGCGCCCTCGGAGGGCGCCCCCAACTGTTGGTTCAGCCTCTCGGCTTTCGTTCGTCGTTTCTGGTGTAAGACGAGCCTAATCCGGTAGCTGGGACAGGAAAGGATAACCGGGTTGATAGGACGCGGCCCCCTGCGGCTGAGCCACGTGCTCGCTGTCAGCGTTCTTACCGCCGGCTTAGTTACGGCCGGCTTCCTGACCCACCCCTCGCCGGCGTTTGCCGGTAGCGGTGAGGTCGCAACCACTGCCTCGCATGTGGTGACGTTCGACGCGCCGGACGGCGTCCTCGACCGCTCCACGAGCGCGGCTACCGTCGGCGATTTCCTCGCCGATTCCGGGATCAATCCGGGATCGAACGACTACGTCAATCCCTCGCTCGATACGCCGATCTCCGACAGCATGACGATCACCTATCGTCCGTCGGTTCCCGTGACGATCGTCGTAGACAAACAAAAACTTTCGGTTAACACGACTGCAAGCGACGTCGCTTCACTGCTCGCGCAACAAAACATCACGCTCGAACCGAACGATGAAGTTCGCCCCGCGCTAAGCGAACGCGTTCCCGCAAACGGAATCATCACCGTGACACGCGTGATGAAGTGGATGCGCACGGAAAAGCGCAAGATGAAAGCGCCGGTCGTTCATCGCGTCGATTTCGATCTCGCCCCGGGCGCGTCGAAAGTGATCGCAAAAGGATCGCCGGGCATGCAAGAAGTGCTCGTCGCCTTTACACAGCGCAACGGCGGACACGTCGTCGCGCACGTCATGCACTCACGCGTACTCTTTAAACCGCACGCCCGCATCGTGCTCGACGGCATCGGCGAATACGCCGCGTTCGAACGCTTTGCAACGCGCGGCGTCGACAAGACGGCGAGCATCGCCAAGAGTGCGATGGCGATGATTGCGACCGCCTACACCGCGGGTTGCACGGGATGCAGCGGCATCACCGCAAGCGGCCGGCCCGCCGGACACGGGATCGTCGCGGTCGATCCGCGCGTCATCCCGCTCGGCACCCACCTGTATATTCCCGGCTACGGCTTCGCCATCGCCGGCGATACGGGCGGCGCCATTCGCGGAAATCGCATCGATCTCGGCTTCGATTCGTATGCGGATGCGATCCGCTTCGGCCGTCGCGAGGTGACCGTCTACCGCTTGCGGTAACACGCGAGGGAGTGGACGAATCGGAAAAGCAGCATCCGCGCGCGCTCTTAAACGCGTACGGACTGCGCCCCAAGAAAAAGTTCGGGCAGAACTTTTTGATGGATGCCGGAGCCGCGCAGCGAATTGCGCGGCTCTCGCTGCTTGATGCGCCGCAAGGCGCGCGCACGATCGAAATCGGCGCAGGCACCGGCGTGCTGACCCAAGCGTTACTCGAACAAGGCGCCGACGTAACGGCGATCGAGATCGACCGCGAGCTCTTCGAAATCTTACGGTCGCGGCCGGAATTGCAACGGGCCAACATCGTCTTGGCCGACGCAATGCGCTTCGATTACGCATCCTATGCCGCGCTCGGCCCGTGGTTCGTCGCGGGAAACTTGCCGTATAACATTGCAACGCCGCTCATCGTCGATCTCGTGGAAATGGAACGCGGGCCGCAGACCATCACGGCAATGATTCAAAAAGACGTTGCAGATCGTTTAGCGGCGAAGCCGGGCACGGCTGCATACGGAAGCCTTTCGATCGCCGTGCAGTACGCGATGCGCGTCGAGCGCGCGTTCACGCTCGGCCCGCGCGCGTTTTACCCCGCGCCGAAAGTCGATTCAACCGTGGTGCGTTTGGTACGGCACGACAAACCATCGGTCGCACCGCGCGACCTCGCGCTGTTCCGGAAGGTCGTGCGCGCCGCGTTCGCGTACCGGCGAAAAACGCTTGCAAACAGCTTGGTCCTAGCACTCGGATTCGACCGCGCACAGATCCTTGCCGCCATTGAATCCAGCTCGCTCTCCACGGAGTCTCGCGGTGAACAACTCGACCTCAACGACTTCTGCCGCCTCGCCGATGCGCTGGCCGGCGGATAGCTTTCGGCCGCTTCCGACCGCTCTGTTGATCGTCGGCGTCGTCGTCGCCGGCGCACTCGCGCTCTTCGCCGCATCTGCCGTGGTCCTCGTCCGCTATAGCGGCCACCCTCCGATCGTTCCGCTGCTCGTTGCGAATGTGATCGGCGAAGGGCTTCCGGTGCTGATCGTTCTGCTGGCGCTGCCCGCCGTATCGAAACGATCGTACGCCGAGCTCGGCTTCGCGTTTCCGAATCTCCGTCAGATCGGCATCTCCATACTCGGCATGATCGCGATGACGATCGTCGTCTCCGGCGGCGCGTCGCTGGCCGAATCGCTCTCCCATCAAAAGCACGAGCAACTGGTGGTCGAACTCGGACGGCAAGCGCTGCACGACCCGCACACCGCGTGGTTTTTCATTCTGTTCGCCGTCGTGATCGCACCGTTCATGGAAGAGACGATCTTTCGACTCTTCGTGTTCAATCTTGGCCGCCGCTACGGCGGATTCTGGCCCGGCGCCATTCTCAGCGGCGTCCTCTTCGGACTCGCGCACTGGGATCCGTTTGCATCACCCGCGCTCGTGCTCGGCGGCATCATTCTCTGTGCGATCTATGCGCGCACCCGCAACGCGTTTGCTTCAATGATCACCCACGGACTCTTCAACGGCCTGACGATCCTCGCGCTGATCTTCGCGCCGAATCTAGCGAAGTAGCTGCGCCAGCGCCTCGAACGCGTCGGCAGCTCCGGGAACGCGGTCCGGGTAGGCCCGCACGCGTTGTCGCAGGTCCGGCGGTGTCGTGCGCGACGCGGGTCGGCGATCGAGCGCCTTGCGCGTCACCAGCGGACCGGTCAGATGCAGCGAGCCGGCGTAAAATTCATCGTACCAGTCGGGATGATGCGCAAGCCAGATGCCGACGACGGCAGCGTTACGCATCGCCATTGCGGCGTGCAGCGGCCCCGCGGAGACGCCGATCGTTGCGTGCGCGTGACGCAGCAGCGTTGCCAGCAGATGCGCAAACGGTACGTCGAGGTCGCCGAACGCGGCGCGCATCGACGGCTCGTCGAGCGTGAGGACTCGTCCGCGCGCATCGAACGCGGACAAGCCGGTGACGAAGGCGTCGATCTCGGCTTGCGGCCAGGCCTTCGCCGGGGTCGTATGGCCGCCCGGCGCTAGCAAATAGAGCCGGTCGCCTTCACCGACGAGCCCGCGCAATCGTTCTTCGATCCGTTCGCCCGTTTGCGTCGGCACGTCGAATCGAAGCGCGCTCGGCAACGCACGGGCAAGGTCGAGCGTCGCAAGCCGCTGCGGCGCGACCAGTTTACGGAGCAGCGCGCGCGCCTTGGTGTGAAACGGAAAAGGACTGCGTCCTTCCGGTTCGGGATAATCGGTATACAAGACGGTGTCGATGCGCGCGTCCCGCATGCGCGCCGCAAGCGGTTGCGGTAGCGTCAGCTCCGCTGGACGGTTGCGGATCTTCTTCCACTCGATGCCCAGATGTCGCGCGCCCTGCGCCGCGCCGTCGCCGATCGCGCGAACGTCCGAATAGAGCGGTGCGATGCCGACCGCGCCGTCGAACAGATGAACGAAGTCGTCGCCGAAGCGCGTGATGAAATACTCATTCGAAGGTTCGAGCTGCGGCACCACGGTTCCGAAATGCACAAAATCGCCCAAACCGTGCGGCCAGTAGACAAGGACGCGGGCGTCATGCACCTGCGCGAACATCAGGCGGCGCTCGTCGTACACCGGAAGCGTGCGCAGTTCGATCACGGGGCGGCGCGCGTCTCCTCGACGATCGCTTTGAGCCGCTCGGTGAAGTGCGCGGGCGAAAACCGCTGCGCGTGCGCGCGCAACGTCGCCGCGTCATAGCGGCCGGCGTCGAACGAGCGTAGGACCGCGGCTAGCGCTTCGGGCGTGGCCGAGTCGAAGAACGTGCCCGTTACGCCGTCGATGACCGTTTCGCGCGCGCCGCCGCCGCGATACGCGATCGTCGGGCGTCCCGCCGCCGCGGCCTCGATCGGAACCAGCCCTAGGTCTTCTTCGCCGGGCAGAATCGCGGCGCGCGCGTTACCGAGCAGTTCGTTGACGCGCGCATCGTCGACAAAGCCGAGAAAGGTCGTCGTACTATCGCGGGCGCGTTCCAGTAACTCCGCTTGCGCGGGCCCGGTTCCAGCGACGAGCAGCGGAACGCCCGCCAGGCGCGCCGCGTCGATTGCCAGATCGATACGCTTGTACGGTAAAAGCCGCGACGCGATGAAGAAATAGTCTCCGCGTCCCGGACCAATGGTGAAGCGATCGATGTCCGCAGGTGAGTGCAGGACGTCGGCCGGCCGGCCGTAGTACCGGCGCACGCGCTCAGCGACGGTCGCTGAATTGGCGACGTAACGCGTCGGCCGCTGCGCTGCGCGCAAGTCCCACGCGACGAGCCGATTGACCATCAGTTTTGCCAACGGATTCTGCGTCATCGCGCCGACGTAGCGATCGTAGTCGAAGAGAAAGCGGCTGACCGTGTGGATGAAGCAGACGTGAACCGCGTCACTTCGAAAGCGCACACCCTTTGCCCATGCGCTCGTCGAACTGACGATGACGTCATACGACGACAAATCGAACGACTCGAACGCGCGCGGATACAGCGGCGCCAGATACCGAAAGCGGGCGTTTGCGCCCGGAATCTTTGCCAAAGCCGACGTTCGCACGCGCTCGCGTGGAATCAGGTCGCCGACAGCCGACTCGTCGTAGAGCGCGGTATACACCGGCGCATCGGGCCAGGCGGCGGCAATGTGCGCGAAGACGCGCTCGGCCCCGCCTCGCTGATTGAGGTAGTCGTGAACTAAGGCGACGCGCGTTGCTACTGCTGTTTATCTCGCGGAAGAACGAGCGCGATCATCGGCGTGCCGAGATAGTGCTTGGCGACCCGCTGCAAATCGGCGGCATTGGTCGCCGAGATGGCGTTGAGCGTTCGCGTGACGTAATCGGGCGATTGGCCGTTCTGGCTGAACAGCACCGCCAGCCACGCGCGCGATTCCAAGCTGGTCGAGCCGTTGATGAAGTCACCCGCGGCGAGCGCTTTAAAGTCGTCGATCGACCCTTGCAGTTTCGTCGTCGCGAGGATGCTGGCTACCGACAACGCGGTCGCAAAGGCGCGGCTCGGATTGCCGATGCTGCCGTTCACGTAAAGCGTCAAGCTCGGATCGGTGCGGTCGTATTGATAGATCGCGCCGACCGCGCGTGACGTCGGCGACCCGGAGACCGAACCCGGAATCTGCGCGAGCTCGGCGAGCGTGCGCTGCATGAACGACTCGAGCACCAGCATCGGACCGTAATCTTTGCTCTCGATCGACGGCGCCGGATACTGCGCGATGAGCCACGGCGCCGCAATGCTGCGATGCGCGACGAATTGGCGCGACGTCCCCTCGAGCTTCGGCAGCTTCACGGCGACGGCCGACGTATCGCCCGCGGGCAACACGGACGCGAGCGTGTCGAGCGTGCCGCTCGGCAAGGCATCGGTCCGGCCGACGGCGCTGACGAACGCACCGCCGCGACGGTAGTACTTGGTGAAGAACGCTTGCACGTCCGACGGCCCCAACTGCGCGAGCGATCCCGGAATGCCGAGTGCGGGGAGGCCGGCATTTGCCGACGGCGCCGTCGTTGCGGACAGCATGTCGAGCCCAACTTGGAGCGCAATCTGTTGGTTCATCGCGATCTGCGTCTGCAACGCGATGCGAGCCGACGTCACGGTCTTGGCATCGAAGGTGGGCGCCGCAAAAGCCTTACGCACCGCATCGAAGACCGCGGGCGCCTGTGACGGCGTCGATTCGACGAGAAAACGCACGTCTTGGGGGTCCATATAGAACTTCACGCCCCCGCCGCGTGCGGCCACCGCATCTTCGAGCGGAACGCCGTCGACCGGCGTGCGCAGGATTGTCTGCGCCGTCAATGCGGCAAGGCCGTTTTGCGCCATCGTTTGCCGGTTGAGCCCCGCGCGCACGACGAACGTTACGTGCGCGAGCGTTGCGGCCGGATCGGCCTGCTCGATAATCGTTACGCCCTGCGAGGAGCGTACCACCGGCGCGGGAGTCGACGCCGCAGGCGCGGCAGCGAGTACGGCTGCAGGGGACGCTGCAAAAGCGAATGCAACGAGGGTTAACGCGGCACGAATCTTCACGATGCTGATTCCTTCGAATGCACGGCGTTCAACTGAATGACGACCGGATGAGAGAGGTAACGCTTGGCGATCGACGCCACATAACCGGGATCGAGCGACTCGGCGGCCTGCCAATACGTACTATTCGGATCGGTCGGCGCGTATGACGCGTTCCCTTCGACTGAATACCAGCCGAGATTATCGGCCTGCTGGACCGGTTGCTGCGTGTCGACGCCGAGATGATAGAGAAACGCATTGCGGGCGGCAGCGAACGTTTTCGCGTCGAGCGGCGTCGCAAGCTCCGCGACGGCATCGAGAATCTGCTTGCGTAACGCGTCCGGCGCGGCGCCGCCGATCGTCACGAGCATCACGCCCGGATCGTGCAGCGTGATGAACTGGCCGCTGAGATAAGCGCTGCTGGTCGCGGGAATCGTTTTGGCGACGACGCCCGTTTGATCGCGAAACAGATAGTCGGCGATGAAGTCCATCGCGGTCGCGGCCTTTTCGTCGCCGATGGGCGGTCCAGTCCATGCAATGCCGATGCCGCCGACATTTCCGCTGATCGTTGTGCTCTTCGGATCGCTCGCAACGTCGGAATGCAACGGCGCATCGGGCGAGCCCGGCGTGCCCGCAGTGACCGCGCCGATCTCGGCCGGATCGACGTTGCCGGCGAGCGACAGCGTCGCATTCGCCGACCGGAACGCGCGCCGCGCAAAGGAGCGAACGTCATCGAGCGTGACCGACGTCAGCGCGCTGACCGTGTCGGGCAGCGGCGCATAATGCGCGGGACCGCCGCTGAAGATTGAAGCAAACAGCGCGTCATGGAGCACGTCGTCTGATGAGTAGGTTCGCGCCACGGTGAGGACCGCGGCGTCCTGACGCGCGATTTTAAGCGCTTGGGCATCGATCGATGGTGAAAAGAACGCCGCGCTCATGGCGGCGATCGTTCGGCGCGCGGCACTTGCCGGAACCATCGCGCTCACCCCGATGATATCGGGATAGACGTTGATCGTCAGACGCCCGCCGACGCTGCGAACGAACGCGTAAAGCGACTTCCCGCTCTCGAGCGTCGCGGCAGCGGCCGCCGTCGCGGCAAGGCGGCCGATACCGGGCGCGGCAGTTCCGTAGCCGGCGGCCGGCGCGCGAAACCACAGGTCGACGGCAGCGGCAGCGATCGTTTGATCGCGATAGAGGACGTACGTCCCGCCGTGGGGCAGCGCGCCGGAGATCGGGATATCCGCGGCGGCATAAACGCCGAGCGGCGCCAGCGGAATCGCCAGCGCCGCGAAGGCTGCAAGAAGCTTGCGTACGGTCATGCGGGTTCGGGGCGGATCGTCGGCGGCAAACGCGAGGGTTTCTCGCGCTGCGGTTCTTCCGCGGCTTTCGGCGGCTCCGCTGCCGGCTGCGTAGCGACCGCGGATCCCCCGGAATTGCGGTCGTACGGGCGACCTTCGAGAATTGCGCGCACCTCTTCGGTGTCGACCGTCTCGTTGTCGAGCAGCGACTTGACCATACGCTCGACCTTTTCCCAATTATCTTGGAGAATCTTGCGCCCGTTCTCGTAGCAGGTCTCGATGATGTTTCGCACCTCGGCGTCGATCTTGCTGGCAACCTCTTCAGAGTAGTTGCGCTCTTCGCCCAGATCGCGGCCGAGGAAGACCTGATGGTTGCCGCGGCCGAACTGAATCGGGCCGAGCGAACTCATGCCGTACTGCGTCACCATCCGGCGAGCGAGTTCCGTCGCTTTCTGGAAGTCGTTGCTCGCGCCGGTCGTCACGTCGCCGAACTGAATCTCTTCGGCCAGACGTCCGCCGAGCGCCATCGTGATCTGCGCGAGAATCTCTTCGCGCGTCATTTGATGACGATCGTCTTCCGGCAACGACCAGGTCAAACCAAGCGCCATGCCGCGCGGGATGATCGTGACCTTGTGCACCGGATCGGCCTTGTCGAGCATGCCGCCGATGATCGCGTGACCCGACTCGTGGTAGGCGGTCAGTTCTTTTTCTTTGGCCGACATCACCGTCGACTTGCGCTCCGGACCGACCATAACCCGATCGATCGCTTCATCGCAGTCGTTCATCTCGATGATGTTTTTGTTCTTACGAGCGGCGAGCAGCGCCGCTTCGTTCAAAAGATTCTCGAGATCGGCTCCGGAGAATCCGGGCGTGCGCTTGGCAAGCGTCTCGAGCGAGACTTCTTTCGAGAGCGGTTTGTTGCGCGCGTGCACTTCGAGGATCTTCTGGCGTCCGCGGAAGTCCGCACGGTCGACGACGATCTGGCGATCGAAGCGTCCCGGACGCAACAGCGCCGGATCGAGCACGTCGGGGCGGTTCGTCGCGGCGATCAGGATGACGCCGGTATTTTGATCGAAGCCGTCCATCTCGACGAGCAGTTGGTTGAGCGTCTGTTCGCGCTCGTCGTGACCGCCGCCCAGGCCGGCACCGCGCTGACGCCCGACGGCGTCGATTTCGTCGATGAAGACGATGCACGGCGCAGACTTCTTGGCCTGATCGAAGAGATCGCGAACACGCGACGCACCGACGCCGACGAACATCTCCACGAAGTCGGAGCCGGAGATCGAGAAGAACGGCACACCCGCCTCACCGGCGATCGCACGCGCGAGCAACGTCTTACCGGAGCCCGGCGGACCGAGCAGCAGCACGCCCTTGGGGATGCGCGCTCCGAGCGCCTGGTATTTCTTCGGATACTTCAGGAAGTCGACGATCTCGCCCAGCTCTTCCTTGGCCTCGTCGACGCCCGCAACGTCGGCGAACGTCACTTTCGGACGATTCTCCGACATCATCTTCGCGCGCGAACGGCCGAATGAAAGCGCTTGGCTTCCGCCGCTCTGCGCCTGGCGAAGGATGAAGAACAGAAACAGCGCCATGAGCAGTAACGGCGCAAGCGTAATCAGGCTCGAGAGAATACCGCTGTTGCTCTGCTGCTGGAAGTTCACTTGCCCGCTCTTGACGTGCGTCTGAACGTCCTTGACGAACGAGCTGTCGGTGTTGGGAAGCGAGACGGTGTACTTGCTGCCGTCGCTGAGCGTTCCCGTCGCCTGCTGGCCGACCGCGTTGAACGACTCGACCTGATTCGATTCCAACTTCTGATAGAACTTGCCGTAGGGGAGATTCGTCGCCCCTTCGCCCGGCTGAACCATGCGTTCGACGATCACGAAGACCGCGAGAACCGCGATGACGATCAGAATGATGGACCGGAGATGTTTACTCACTTAATAAAGCCTTTGATGTATTTGGTCGCGCTACCGGCGCTACTAGAGTAACTCTACCCTTCGGTAAAGACGGCTGGACGGAGCTGAGCCAGGTAGGGCAGATTCCGGAACAGTTCCTGGTAGTCCAAACCGTAACCTACGACGAATTCGTCAGGAGATTGTAGGCCGACATAATCGACCGGAGTGTCGACCCGCCGGTGGTACGGCTTGTCGAAGAGAACGCACGCTCGCAAGGCCTTCGGACCCCGCTCCCCCAGGAACGCCCGGAGGTACTGTAACGTGAGGCCGTTGTCGACGATATCCTCGACGATAACGACATTCCGCCCCGCGATCGGGACGCTCGCGTCCTTGAGCATGCGAACCTCCCCCGAGGACCGGGTCGAGTTTCCGTAACTGGAAACGCAAAGATAGTCCACAATGATCTCACTTGGGCCGTCGGGAATCGCGCCAAGCGCGCGGGCGAGATCGCTAATCACGTACAGCGCTCCCTTTAACACGCCCAACAGGGTCACCGGTTGCCCTCGGAAGTCTTCGGCAATTTGGCCGGCAAGTCGCGCAATTGCGGCCGCAACTTCGGCCTCGGTGAAGAGCACTCGCTCGATGGTGCCCTCGTAACTCTCGTGCGCCTTCATGGTCCCTTTCGAATGGAGATGGACCCGTTCGCGATCTCGAGTTCGACTCCGGTTTTCATATGGAATCGCCCGGACGATCCACGCTCGAGCGCCCGCACGGCCGCTTCGACGTGCTCGAAATCCACGTCGGCGAGCGCCTCCTCGCGTTCGAGCGCCGCCCGTACGCGGCGGCGCGTCGCGGCCCGATCGGAACCGGCCAGTTCTTCTCCCACGAGTTCGGCGCTGCGCGCGACCGCCGCGTCCAGCCCGGGAAAGAGGGGCCGCAACGCCTCGAGCGCCTCGCGGACCGCGTTGCGGCGCAATCCGGTATCGGCGTTGGTGGGGTCGACCGCATACGGGAGCGCATGCACGTGGCAGTAGTGACGAAGCTCGTCCGCGCCGACGTGAAGCAGCGGACGGATCAGATCGACGCCGTCACCGAGCGGACGGCGCGGCCGCATGCCCGCCATGCCCTCAGGTCCGGTTCCCCGCAGCAGGGCGAGTAAGACCGTCTCGCTTTGATCTTCGCAGTGATGCGCCGTCGCGATCGCGCAAGCGCCGCGTTCGCGCGCGATGCGCAAGAGTTCGTCGTAACGCGCTTGCCGCAACGTTGCCTCATCGCGGCGCTGCGTGTGCAACGGCACGACCTCGACGGGCAACTCATAGGTCGCCGCGATGCGCAGCACCACGCATTCGTCTTGCCAGGCCGACTCGCGCGTGCCGTGATTGACGTACGCGAGCGTCAGTTCGAGATCCATCGGCTTGCGCAGCGTTGCCAGCGCCGCCGCCAACGCGACCGAATCCGCGCCGCCGCTGCATGCGACGACGATGCGATCGCCGCTGCGGACAACCCCATCGCGCTCAATCGCCTGTTCGATTGCCGCCTCCGGCTTAGCCCCGCGCATGGCGTTGGATCTCGCGTTGAACGTCGCGTTTGGCGATGTCCTCGCGTTTGTCCCAGACTTTCTTGCCGCGGGCGAGACCGAGTTGCACTTTGACTTTGCCGCGCGTGAAATACATGCGGAGCGGCACGATCGTAAGGCCCTTCTCCTTCACGCGTGACTGCAGATCGTTGATTTGTTCTTTGTGCAGCAGTAACTTTCGCGGACGATTGGGATCGACGTTCGAAAAGCTGCCTTGCTTGTACGGCGGCACGTGCATGCCGAGCAGCCACGCTTCACCATCGCGAAAGCGCGCATACGCTTCACTCAAGCTCACGCCGCCCTGGCGGATCGACTTCACTTCCGTTCCGGTCAGCGCCAAGCCGGCCTCGAGCGAATCGAGAATCTGATACTCGTGACGGGCCCGGCGATTGTCGACCGTCGGCGTCGCGCCTTTCTTTGCTTCTTCTTTAGCGGCTTGCCGCGTCTGTTTCGATTTAGCCATTTCGTGGATTTCTGCGGTCGTTCACCGCGTCAAGCGGTCCCATCGAGACGAACTTTCCCTCGCCGTCGAGCAACAGGGTCCCGCCGGCATCGCGCACCGACGCTTCGAGTCCGAGCACGTTGCGGCGCTGCCAGGCAACGTGGCCTGTAATTTCCAGTTCTTCGCCGAGCGGAACCGGCTTACGGAAGCGGACGTTGATACTCGCCGTCACGCCGCGATGCCCCGCGTGACCCGCGGCGTGCGCCATCGCTTCGTCGAGCAAGGACATCGCGATGCCGCCGTGTGCAATCCCTTGCCAGCCTTGGAAATCGGGCGACAGGCGAATGTGCGCGCGAACGCCCTGTTCGTACGGCTCAAAACGCAAATGCAGCCCGATGGGATTTTCCGGGCCGCAGGCAAAGCACCGTCCGTCATCGACCGGCACGCTCACCTCCCCGACTCCAGACGCAGTGCAAGATAATCCGGCAAGTGAACCTCATGAATCTTCTGCTGCACGTCGGCGATCGGGTATGGATAGCGGATCCACTCGACGCGGCGCTCCCCGCTGTCGTACAGTGCGAACGACGCTTCGGGATTGAGATCGCGCGGTTGTCCGACGCTGCCGACGTCGACGATGTACCGGCGGCCTTCTTCCAACACGAGTTCGCCGCCGTTTTGCATGTGTTTGTGGCCGATCGTCCCGTCGGGCTCTTGTACCCAATACTCGGCGATGTGCGTATGACCGATGAAAATGAGCGGAGCATCCGTATTTGCAAACGCTTTTGCCGCCGTGCGTTTGTCGAGAATATACTCGAAGTAGTTCACCGGCGCACCATGCACCATGAGAAAATCCGGAAAGCGCAATTCGTACGAGAGGCCGTTGAGCCACGCCCGATTGTCGTCGGTGAGCACGCTCTGCGTCCAAGTGATCGCCGCTTTTGCCGCATCGTTGAAATACTCGACGCCGAAATTTTCCAGCGCCGCCAGATCGTGATTTCCGAGCACCGCATTCTGCGCGCGCGCGCGAATCATCCCGACGCACTCGTTGGGATTCGGTCCGTACCCGACGATGTCTCCCAGACACAACACCGTATCGTCGTCGCCGACGAGCGCCAGCGCGCGTTCGAGCGATTCGATGTTCCCATGCACGTCGGAGACGAACGCGTACTTCACGTTCCGACCTCTTCGAGCACCGCGCGAAACGCCTCTTCGAACGCGCGGCGCATCGGTTCGGTGCCGGCGCTCACGCGAATAAAGCGATCGAGCGGCGGAAGCCCGGGCTTGCGAATCCAGACGCCGCGCGCGAGTAATTCGGCGAGCACGCGATTAGCACGCTCGACGGTGCCTACGTCGATACAGACGAAATTGGTACGCGATTCGAGATACGGCAATTGAAGCTCGCGCGCGATCCGATAGTAATCCTCGCGCGCGGCAGCAACCGCGTCGACGACATACCGCTTGAACGGCTCGTCGGCCAGCGAGGCGAGTGCGCCTACCTGCTCGGTCCGATTGACGCCATAGTGCAGCCGAATCTTTTGCAGCGTCGCGATCGTCGATTCGGTTGCAATCGCGTAGCCGATACGCGCGCCCGCCATGCCGTACGCCTTCGAAAACGTCCGCGTGCGAATCAACCGGTCCTCGAGATACGCATCAAGCAGCGCGCCTTCGTCCACAAAATCCGCGTAGGCTTCGTCGAGCAGCAGCACCGCGTCGTGCGGAAGCGCATCGAAGAACCGCTGCATCTCGATCTTGTCGACGAACGTACCGCTCGGGTTATCCGGGTTCGCGAGATAGACGACGCCGGGCTTTTCGCGCCGGGCGACCTCGACGAGGGCTTCCAGATCGAGCCGGCCGTCGTCGCGATACTCGGCGTACACCAGGCGTGACCCGTAGCCCACCGCATGATAGTTGAGCGTCGGATACGTTCCGCGCGTGGTCAAGACCGTTCCGCCGGCGCCCGCGAACGCGCGCACGACCAACCCCATGAGATCGTCGATACCGGCACCGACGACCAACTCTTCAACCCGGCAGCCGTGCTTGATCGCAAGCGCCTCGCGTAGCGCGTACGACTCGGGATCTCCATACCAGGAGATGCGCGGCAATTCCGCAGTCATCGCCTCGACGGCGCTTGGAGCAGGGCCGAATGCGCTCTCGTTTGCGCCCAGGCGTACGAGATGGTCGCGCCCGCTCTCACGCATGAGCTGCTCGGGCCCGATGAACGGGGTCATCGGCGGAATCGCTGCAATTGCGGGAGCTGGGCGAATCACGAGCGGGATCGTACCTCCATGGTTAGATAAATCGCGCAACGGTCACGGTAGTTCCCGCAGGATATGCCTCGATCTCCTCGGGGACGATCGCATACCCCTGCGCGCGAGCGATCACGCTGACCGTCGACGAGCGCAGGGGAAGGGGATGCGCCGTCACGCGCCCGCCTTCATCTCTCAACTCGACCGGAACGTACCACGTCCAGCCCGGGCGACTCCGTACCTCGCCATCCAGCGTCGCGTTGAGCGTCTCGCGCGCGAAACGCCGGCCACAGAGAGCGGCGATGATCGGTGCCGCAACGGCTTGGAGGATCACGACGGCCGAGGTTGGGTTTCCGGGCAGGCCGATCACCGGCTTGGAGCCGACCGCCGCGAGGACCGTCGGCTTGCCCGGCTTCACCCGCAAACCGTGCACGATGACGCCCGGCGTTCCCAGCGCGGCGATCGCAGCCGGAGTCTGATCGCGTTCCCCGACCGACGAGCCGCCCGTGACGATCGCCGCGTCGGCGTGCTGCAGTGCGCCGGCGAGTGCGCGCGTGAGCGCTCCCGGCTCGTCATTTACCGTCGGTTCGTGAACGATCTCGGCTCCCATCGCGCGCAACGTCGCGGCGATCGCGTACCGGTTCGAGTCGCGGATCTGCCCGATGGCGGGATCGGCGTCCGGCGGTACGAGTTCGTCGCCGCTCGAAAGCACGGCTATGCGCGGGCGCGCAAAGACGGGTACCCGCGTCACGCCGAGCGTTGCAAGCAATCCAAGATGCGGGGCCGTAAGTCGCGTTGCATGCGCGAGTGCAAGCTCGCCCTCGCGCATGTCGCAGCCACGCTCGTTGACGTTCTCACCGCGTAAAATGCGTTCGGGAACGCGCACAGAGCCGTCGCGGAGCTCGGCATCTTCGATCGGCACGACCGCGTCGGCGCCCTCGGGAACGATGCCGCCGGTCGGAATGCGAACGGCGAAACCGCGCGCAAGCGGCGCCGGCCATGCGGCACCCATTGCGATCTCGCCGGCAACGCGCAGGTCTCCCGGGGCATCGCCCGCATGCATTGCAAATCCGTCCATCGCCGAACGCGGCGCCGCGGGATAATCGCGGTCCGCGACGACGTCGCGCGCGAGGACGCGGCCGAACGCATCGTCAAGCGCACAATGCTCGACGACCGGCGCCGCCACGCTGACGCGAGCGAGAAAGGTCGCAATCGCGTCGTGCGGCGACAAAAGATT
>DASSZO010000173.1:0-2656 GCA_035702815.1 Candidatus Aquilonibacter sp.
GTTCTGCGCGAGCGTTTGGTTTCCGGGACCGATGAACTGCCCATAGGTCGGACTTGCGGCGTTCCCGTCGATGCCGTTGATCGACGCGCTCTGGTCGCGAATATTCCCGAGCGCGAAGACCCGCGCCGAAAGGTTCGCGCGCTGCGAAAAATTCCACGTAAAGTTGGCAAGCGCCGCGTGCGACGCGAGCGACGAACCAAGCGCCGTCGTACAGGGCTGGCACCCCGGATCCGTCGACGAATAGAGCGGCACGTATTGGCTCACGTAACCGCGCATGTTGTGGTCGTCCACGGCCACCGCGTAGCCGAGCTTCTTCTGCGTGCCCGTCGCGTTGAGCCAGACCTCGCTTTCGCCCCACGAACCGCCCGTCTCCTGAAACGAAACGTGGCTCTTCTGGGTGGGCTGCAGCGAGATGAGGTTGATCGCGCCGCCGAAGGTGTTGCTGCCGTTGGAATCTTCCGGACCGAGGCCTTCCGTCACGTTGACGGCCGAGAACGCGGCGATTGGAAGCTGCGAAAGATCGACGTCGCCCGTGTTGCCGTCGTTGAGCGTCTGCCCGTCAAGCGTCACGAGCGACTCCGAAGGGTCGGGGCCCCGAAGCGCCGCGACCGCGATCGAACTCTGCAATCCACCGTCGGGGCGCGCGAAGGTGATACTCGGCAAGGTTTGCAGCGCGTCGACCACACGTTGTTGCCCCGCTTGCTGCGTCTGCGCGCGCGTGATGGTAATCGACGGAATGGTGCCTTGGATCGGCGCAAGCCGCCCGTCGACGGCGACGGCAGCGATCGTGCGCAGCGTCGGCGCATCGAGCGGCTGCAGCGTCACGTCGACGTTCGTATTGTTCTTCACGTCGACGTCGACGGTTGCCGCTACGTATCCCTGGGCCGTGATGCTGACTTGGTAATCGCCCGGGGCGGCCTGAATCGCGAACGTGCCCGTTGCATCGGTCGTCGCGCGCGTCGTGGTGTGCGTCCGGATGGTGATCGCCGCCCCCGCAATCGGGGAACCCGAAGACGTGTGAACGTGGCCGCTGACCAAACAGCAGACGGCGAGCAGCATGGAGTGCATCGCAGCATTGTGGGAACGCCCCCTGGGAAAGGGCTGGGAAAGCAGGCCGCCTCGGTGCCGGCTTTTAATCGGTCGGTATGGCAAAAAAGCGCACCGGCGTCGTGAAGGCGGTTTTCCGCGGCCTCTCGAGGATGCAGTCCAACTACGTCATCGAAATTGGCCCCGTCCGGGCGAAGGGCGTTCCTGCGATTCTCGTGGCGGTGGGCGGTATCGTCATCGGCAGCGGCATTGCCGCAGTACTGGCCAAGAACGCTGAGCGCTTGCCCGAGACCTTACGCGAGGCGCGCGGGTTGGCGGAGACCTTACGCGGTGACCGCCGGCGCCTCAACCCGTAAAATACGAAGCATGATCGACAACGAGTCCTTGACGGCACTGATCCGTCACGACATTCCCGACGCCGAAGTGCAGATCTTCGACCGAACCGGCACGATGGATCACTTCAACATCACCGTGCGCTCCAGCGCTTTTGGCGGCAAGACGTTGATCGAACAACACCAACTCGTCTACGGCGCGCTCAAGGGAGCGCTCAAAGACGGGCGCGTTCACGCGGTCGAATTGACGACCGTCGTTTCAAAGAGTTAGGGCCCATGTCTGAACAACTGCAGCAAGAAATCCAAGCGGAGATCGCCGCAAACAAAATCCTCGTCTACGGCAAAGGAACGAAGGACATGCCGCGTTGCGGCTTCACGCTCGAGACGATCGAGTTCTTCAACCACTTCGGCTATCCGTTCGAAGTCGTCGACGTACTCGAGAACATGCCAAAGCGCGAAGTGCTTTCGGAGATGACGAACTGGCCGACGCTGCCGAAGGTGTTCATCAACGGCAAGTTCTACGGCGATACCGACATCCTCGGGCCGATGGCGCAGAACGGCGAACTGCAAACCGTTTTGAAAGAGACCTTCGGTTTCGAATCGCAGCAGAAGCCGACGATCAACCTGCGATAGTGTTTAACACGCTCGTCGACGCCGTAACGCTTCACGCATGGCGCGATCATCCCGGCTGGGTCGCGATCGATTGCCGCCATTCGTTGGCCGATTTTGGCGCCGGGAGACGGCTCTACGAACAGGCCCATATTCCCGGCGCCTATTTCGCCGACGTCGAGAGCGATCTCTCGGGTCCGAAAACTGGAACCAACGGGCGGCATCCGCTACCCGATCCGGAAGCGTTCGCCGCGTATTTACGCGCGATCGGCGTCGACGACGACACTCAAATCGTCGCTTACGATGCAGGCGGCGACATGTTTGCCGCCCGCTTGTGGCTCTTGTGCCGCTGGATCGGCCACGACGCGGTAGCGGTGCTCGACGGCGGCATCGAAGCGTGGAAGGCCGCCGGCTATCCGCTGACGTCAGAGGTCAGCGCCGCGCGCTCGCTCGGCAACCTGCACGTCCGTTTACGTCCGGAGCTCGTCGTCGACGCGTCATTCGTCCTCTCGCATCTCGACGACGCCACCGTTCGCATCGTCGACGCGCGCGGCGCGGACCGCTTTGCCGGTGAGAACGAAACGGTCGATCCCGTCGCCGGACATATTCCCGGCGCGCGAAACCGGCCGTTCAAAGAGAACTTCGACGGCATGCAGTTCAAGTCGCGC
>DASSZO010000019.1:0-6297 GCA_035702815.1 Candidatus Aquilonibacter sp.
CCTCGAGAATCGCCGCTTGGATGACCGGGTTGAGGCGGAACTAGGCCTCGGTTTCTACCTTGCGGGCTTTACCACCGAAGAGCGGCGATTCGAATACTTCGCCGGTCCGACGAACTCCGGAAAGACGCACGCCGCCATCGAGGTGCTGCGCGAAGCGCAAGCGGGTGTCTATCTTGCACCGCTACGGCTGCTCGCGCTCGAAATCTACGAACGTTTGACCGACGCCGGCGTTCCCGCATCACTCGTGACCGGCGAAGAACGCGTCATCGATGCGGCGGCGCAGCACGTCAGCTCGACGGTCGAAATGGTCGATCTCTCCAAACACTATGACGTCGCCGTCGTCGACGAAACGCAGTTGCTCGAAGATCCGCAGCGCGGCTGGGCATGGACCCTTGCAATCGCAGCGGTGCGCGCGAAGCGCGTGATCATGTGCGGATCGGACGAAGGATTGCGGGCGGCGCGCCGCTTGATGGAACGTCTCGGCACGACGCTGACCGTGCGGCGCTTCGAGCGCAAGGGGCCGTTGCGCGTTGCGCCGGCGATTGCGATGAGCGACCTGCGACGCGGTGACGCCGTTGTCGCTTTTTCGCGCAACGACGTGATCGAATTGCAAGGCGAAATCGGCCGCCGCGGCTTTTCTTCCGCCGCGATCTACGGATCGCTCTCGCCGCTGGTTCGACGGCGCGAAGCGGAGCGTTTTCGCTCGGGCGATGCCGAAGTGCTCGTCGCGACGGACGCGATCGGCCTTGGGCTCAACCTTCCGATCCGTCGCATCGTCTTTGCAACCGTCGAGAAGTTCGACGGCATCGAAGAGCGGCGCCTGACGCCGCAAGAAGTTCGTCAGATCGCCGGACGCGCCGGCCGTTACGGGCTCCACGAAGAAGGCTTGGTCACGTCGTTCGAGCCGCGCGCGATCGGATTACTGCGACGCAGCATCGAGCGGCACGAGATCGCCGAAAGCGAAGGTCCGATCTGGATCTCGCCGACCGACGACCATTTGCGCCGGCTCTCCGCCATTCTGGGAACGACGCGGGTCGGCCGATTGCTGCAGTTCTTTCAGGAGCGCGTCTTGCGCGACGCGGAATCCGGCCTGCGCATCGCCGATCTCTCGGACACCATCGAAATTGCCAACACGCTCGAGCTCGCCGAAGGATTCCTCGATCTGCCGTTAGCGGTGCGTTGCACCTATAGCCGCGCGCCGGTCAACACGCGGGGACCCGCGCTGAACATTCTTGCTGCCTGGGGATCGCAGCATGCCGCGCAGGGCATCGTCGACGGAACCGAGCTGATGTTCGACGGGCGCGGGCGAGACCGGCTGCTGCAGTATGAAGACCGGTCGCGTATTGCCACGCTCTACCTTTGGCTCGCGCAACGTTTTCCCGACGCCTACACGAACGCTGCGGAAGTCGCGCAGTTGCGCGACGGCATCGACGACGACATTCACGCCGCGCTGCTCGCGCGCGGCGCACAGCGTAAGCGCCCGCGCGCGTCGCCGCCGCCGAAGCGTCGAAGGCCTGCGCCGCGTATGAACCGCCGCCGTTAACGAGCGGCCGGGACAAACAGGAAGGCCCGCCGCGCAATGCGGCGGGCCTTCGCTGTTGACGGCGTAGGCGAACCTACATCGCGTCGATTAGTGGAGCGTCACCGCGGTGTCGTCGATCCAGAACGACGTGGCGAGTGATGCATCTTCCTTACCCGTCCACTTCAGCGTGACCGTCTGACCGGCGTAGGCCGACAGATCGAGCGTCTGCTGCGCGTAGGCGTTGTTGGCGTTGACGTTCGAGAAGTGCTGCTTGTTCGTGCCGTTGACCGACAGGTAGAGGTTGTCGTAGGCAGTCGAGCCCGTCTCTTGCGTTTGGATCATGAGCCAGTAGGTCAGCGTGGCTTTGCATCCGGCCTTGATCGTCACCGATTGGCTGAGCGTATCGGTGTGCGTCGAGCCGTAGCCGTCGAGCCATGCGTAGCCGTTACCGCTGTGCGAGTACGCACCGTCGGTGTTGATGACGCCGCTCGTCGAGCTCCAGTTTGCCGCGCCGCTTTCGAAGCCCGGGTTGAGGAGCAGCTGGCCGGAGCATCCGCCGACCGGCGTTGCCGTCGGTTTGGGCGTCGGGGTCGGTCCTTGCGTCGGCGTTGCCGTCGGGACCGGGGTCGGAACCGGCGTGTTCGTCGGGTTCGGCGTCGGCGTCGGCGTGCTGCCGTAGCTGTACGCGCATCCCGAGATCGCGTTCGACCATTCCGGCTGTTCCGCGAAAACCTGTCCGTTGGCCATCGTCTGGTTCTGGTCGTTCGTCCAGGCGCACTTGTCGCCGATTTCCGCACCGCTCGAGTCGAGCCAGCCGTTGCCGGCGCCCGGATCGGTGATGGTCTCTTCGACTTCGTGGCCCGAGACGATCGAAACGCCGTCGAGCGTACCCGGCGAGTTCACGGAACCCTGTCCGCAACCGCTGCCGGCGTCGGGGATGTACGGGAGATCGGTGTACGCGATCGGACCCGACGATCCGCTCATCGAGTTGTGGAAGGCGCAGAACTGCGTCATGAATCCGCTGGTCGTATAGTTGTGCGGCGTCACGATGACGTAGTTCGCGTCGGCGCTATAGCCGAAGTGCGAAACGGCCTTATTCGCTTCGCTCTGAATGTCCGATTCCGCGTAGTTCGTCGGCGGCTTCGAGCTGCTGTCGTACCACGTGCCGGCGAGTTGGCCGGTCGGGTTCGTGACGTAGCCTTGGCTCGTGCTGTTGTACTGCGTGCCGACGTTCGCGGTGTTGCTGCCGCCCCAGCCGCTCATGTAGTTCACCAGGTACGTGGCCATGCCGCTCGGATCGGCCGTGGTGTCGCTTGCGCTGCTCCATCCCCAGAACACGAGATAGATCTTGGGCGACTTCTCAATGGGACCGCCGTTATAAACGAGGTTGTTCGTCGCTTGCGCAATGCGGCCGTGAAGGGCGTGTTTTCCGAGCGAGCGGACCAGCTCCGGATGCTCCTTCAGGTAGTTCTTGCTATAGAAAGGAATGCGATGGGCGGCCGACTGCGCGGGCTTGCCCGGGGTATTCTGGCTGGGCGTCGTCGGGACGGTCGAATTCGAGCCGCCGCCACCGCACGCCGCGATGATCGAGGCAGCAGCTGCCAATGCGGCGAGCGTACGTACCTGCTTAAACAGTGATCTCAACAGCAGTCCTCCAAAACTGATGCAGCAATGGGAAGGGCAGCCGGACGGGCTGCCTTTAACGGATTCTGAACAAAATTGCGGCGCTCGACTAGCGCCAAAACGCATCTAGGGGCGGACGACCATGTCCTGGCCGAGCACGATCCGATCGCGTCCCGACGCTTTTGCTACATATAAAGATGCGTCTGCTTGATGCACCATCTGTTCCCGGGTCGTCGCAACGCCGGGCTGCGTGCTCCATCCGCCGATGCTGACCGTCAACGGGCTGCCGTCAGGGTGAAGCCGCCCGAGCGCGACGGTCGAGGCGCGCATGCGCTCGGCGATCGCTTGCAGTTCCTCGTCGGATGCGCCGGGGACGATCGCCGCAAACTCCTCACCGCCGTAGCGGGCGAAGATGTCGCCCGCGCGCACGCAGCTTCCGCACGCGCGCGCGACGGCCTGAAGCGCCTCATCGCCGGCCTGATGCCCGAGGCTATCGTTATATGGTTTGAAGTGGTCGATGTCGATCATGAGAACGCCCAGGGACGCGTGAGACGAAGCGGCCTCGGCGATTGCCTGATGTAATGCCGCATCGAAGGCGCGCCGGTTGAGCACGCCCGTCAAACCGTCGCGCATCGCCAACTCCTCGAGTTGGCGCGACTCGAGCAGGAGCCGCTCGTTCTCCGCCCGCGACTCCTGAACGCTCGCCGCGACGGCGAAGGCGAGCAAGATCGCCTGCAGCGCTTCGCCCAGTTCGAGCGCATAGACCCACAGTTCTTGGTGCGGCAGCGCGTACGAGCTCATATTGATGAGGTAGCCCAACATCGAGCACACGATGCCTGCGGCGTAGATGCGCGCCGGATGCATGCCGCGGCGGTATGCGCGAATGCCCGCGTAGAGGAGCGCCGCATAGAACGCCAGCGTCACGAGCAGCGTCCAGTCGAATGCGACCGTAGCGTTCGGGAAGAAATCGGTAATGTAAATCGAGAGCGTTCCGATCGTCGTGGCGGCGACGAGCCCCGTGGCGAATCGGTCGCGATTGCCGAGTTTGAGGAAGTCGATCGAGAACATCGCGAGCGCCGCGACCGTTGCGAGTGCTACGGTGTCGTAGATCAGTTCCCGCGTAAGAAAATCCAGCGGCGGCAAGACCTGCCAAAACATGCCGAAGGCGATGGCGGCTCGCAGCGCGCTCAGCAGCATGACGAAAGCGAAATTCACGAGCGCGCGGTCGCGCAAGCTCGCGTACATCAGCAGATTGAACACTCCGATCGCGACGAAGAAGCCGATGAAAAACCCGACGAACCCGCGACGCTGGAGAGACGTCTGCACGGCCGAATCCAGCGGCGCAAGACGCACCTCACGGGGGTCGACGACCGTCGCGATTCGCAGATAGATCGGATCGCCCGCAAGGGCGGACTCGGGAAGGACCAAGATGCCCGGTACGAGCGCGCGATCGCGGCCGGCGAGATCGAAACCGCCCGCACGGTGACGAACGCCGTGCTTTCCCGGCACGTAGAGGTCGAGTTGCGTCGTCTTATACGATGAGCGCAGGACCCACGACGCGTCCGATGTCCCTCGTTCGAGTCGCGTGCGCACCCAGAATACCCGCGAACGATTCCCCTCGCGCACCGGCGCAAACGCGGCCGCGGGTACAAAATGAGCGTCCGGACGCATCACATCTTCCAGCCGCATCGTTCCGGTCGGATCGGCAAGGATTCGCGACGCCGTTGCAAGGCTTGTAGCGGACACCGCCACAACGGGCACGCGGTCGCGCGATGCGCCGTGCGTGCCGGCAACGCCGCACAGCACGATTCCTAGTAGTGTCACTACCAGTTTTTTTAGGCGCACGCGTCGAGATTAGCGTTTGCCGCTGCTGCGCCTGCGCATTTTCGTAGTCATTATCTCCCAAAACCGCGCCGGTACGGGGGAACTCTTCATGAAAACGCGCAACGTTTTCGCGTCGATACTCACTTGGAGGTAACCGTGTCCAGCCCGGTTTTTCGTTCTTTTTGCGCGGCCGTAATCGGCGGCGCTCTTCTTGCTTCACTGTGCGCCCCGGCGGTCGCGCAATCGCGCCGGCATCTCGTCTACGATTTCACGGTCGGCATCTCGAACGACTCGAGCAATACGTCGTCGTTCCTCGAATCGGGCGGCGGCGCAACGTCCGGACGCGATTCCTATAATGCGACGACCTCCGATAAAGGCCAAATCGCCGTCGACATCATGGGCATGCAAACCGATGGGGGGCTCATGGTCAGCGTCTCTGAAACCGCGAAATCTCGCAACGAAAAAGCCACGACGTGCGCCGTCTATGCGACCACGAACGTGGTGTGTTCCGACGCGAACACGAACCCGGAGATCATCTCCGTGCTGCGGACGCTCTCGCCGAAGTTTTTCAACGGCGCGAACCTTGACGCGAAACGCCACTGGCGCGTCGCCGACACGAATGCGGGAATTCAGATCGATTTCAACGTGACGCCGAATTCCGATGGAACGCTGGGCATCACTTCGCAGCGCGATCAGACGTTCAAAGGCGCGCAACCGGGCTCGATCCATTCGACGGCGAGCTACGTCTATGATCCAGCAAAGTACATGCCGACGTCGCTCAAAGAGTATACGATCGTACGCGAAGAGACCGGTCCGGGTTCGTACAGTAACATCACGGTCGATTTAACCGCCTCGTTGGCAGGTGATTCTTTGAAAGGCTAGGTCAATATGTTGCGGCTTCTCGCTGGTTCGCTGGCTATCGCCCTTGGCGTCGCACTGTGTATGCTTCTTGTTGCTCCGCTCGGCGCTCGCGCACAATCGCTACGCCACCTCGTATACACCTTTACGGTGGGAATCAACAGTTCGCAGCACGACACGACCGCAGCGAACGGCATATCCTCGATGGCCGCCCCCGGCGAGAGCAACCAAATTCTGAGCAGCGGCGACAACGCGTATAACGGCGAGGTCTCCGACAAGGGGGAGATCTCGCTCGACATCGTCGGCATGCGCCCCGACGGCGGACTCGTCGTGACAGCAAATGAATCGGCCAAAGAGCGCCATGAACGGGACGATACATGCGTCGTCTACGCATCGACGAACGCGCTCTGCACCGATCCGGCGACGTATCAAGAGATTTATGCCGTGATTCGCACGCTGTCCCCGAACTT
>DASSZO010000188.1:0-8858 GCA_035702815.1 Candidatus Aquilonibacter sp.
TCGTCGGGGCGCGAAGGGCGTGACGCGCGCGCTCTTCACTCGTCGTTCCGTGGTGCGCGTAGAGGTCGGCGAAATGCACGATCGCAAGCTGAAGCAGCCGATCCACGATCCCGGCGACGAGCCAAACGGCGAGGATCCGGCCTAGCGCAGACATGATGAACTGTCCGACGGCGGTCGTCTGTGGGAAGAGCAGCAGCGACCACGTGATGCCGCCGACCCACAGCGCGACGATCAGCCAGATCACGATGCCCGAGAGTGCGCTCAAGCGCGCGATGCGCTGTTCCGGTTGTGCGGCGCGCATGCCGAGCGCGAGTGCGCGGCGCCGTGAATGTTCCGCCTCGTCGCCGGAGTGTCCCGACGCTTCCTCGAGGTTCGACTGCATCGACTGCTGCCGTTCGTCGGCCTGTCGTTTGAGCGTGCGTATCCGGCGGCGCATGACGACGAGCACGGCAAGGAGCAGTAGCGATACGGCGATGAGGATCGATGCGATGCGCCCGACGCGCAGCAAGTTGCTGCGAATGTTCTGCGGCTGTCGCTTTTCGAGCGCGGTGCGAATCGCGCTTTGCAGCGACTGCTGCCATTGCGCCGCCAAATCGTGGTCGCTCACGCCGAAGGCGTTGGCATCGTTGCTCGTCACCGTCACCATCGCAAGCGGCGTGTCGTGACGATCGTCGGTCGCCTCGAGCGCGTACTGCGAGCCTTCGCGGTGGATCGATATTGTAAACGACTTGGGATCGTAGGCGGTCGTGTGGCGGTCGGGGTCGAGCGCGAGCGTTTGACCGATCGCGTTCTGAATCATCAGCACGCGCGTATCGATGGGAAGCGATGCGCCGGTCGCAAGCGCGGAGACGCGGAAGACCGGCTGCCCATCGACGGTGACCGGCGCCGTGACGTAGAGCCCCTGTTGACGCAGGCCCATCACCGGCCCCGCGCTCGGAACGGCCACCTGCGGCAGCACTTGCGCTGCCGCGGGAAGCGACCCGGCGCAAATCAGCAGCACGAACATGTGTAGAAAGAGGATACGGAAGGTCCGCGCGGCTGCGGACCCCAAAGGCACGACCGAACTCATGAGCCTCATCGATTTAGAGCCTTCCCTGGAGATCGACCCGGAGACCGCGGCCATCTTCGCGCGCGTGGAACACGTGATCCCCCGCGTCGAGTGGCCGATTCACGCTCCGTACGTCGCGGCGATCAATCGCCTCAAACGGGAACGCAACGCGGTTATTCTCGCACACAACTACCAAGTTCCCGAAATCTACCATACGGTTGCAGATATCGTCGGCGATTCGCTTGCCCTCGCGATGAAGGCGGCCGAAACGGACGCCGACGTGATCGTCCTGGCGGGCGTTCATTTCATGGCCGAAACCGCCAAGCTCGTCAATCCGGACAAGACGGTCCTCGTTCCCGACCTCAAGGCGGGATGCTCGCTGGCGGAATCGATCACTGCAGCCGACGTGCGACTGCTGCGCGAGCGTTACCCCGGAGTTCCGGTGGTCACCTACGTGAACACGTCGGCCGAGGTCAAAGCCGAATCGGACGTGTGCGTTACGAGCGGAAATGCCGTCTCGATCGTCGAGGCGCTCGGCGTTCCGCGCGTGATCTTTTTGCCCGACGAATATCTCGCAAAATATGTCGCGTCGAAAACCACGACCGAGATCATCGCATGGAAGGGCCACTGCGAGGTGCACGAGCGCTTCACCGCCGCCGATATTCGGCGCTACCGCGAAGGCGAGGGCAACCTGATCGTGCTGGCGCATCCCGAGTGCCCGCCCGAGGTGCTCGCCGAGGCCGATTACGTCGGTTCCACGCAGGGTATGTCCGATTTCGTCCTTCGACAAGCTCAGGATGACACCGAGCGGGCGCGGGTTTTGATGATTACGGAGTGTTCGATGGCGGATAACGTAGCGGGGAATCATCCGGAAGTCGAGTTCGTGCGTCCGTGCAATCTTTGTCCGCATATGAAACGAAATACGTTGGCGAAAATTCAACACTCACTCGAACGCATGGAATGTGAAGTGACGATCGATCCCGCGGTCGCGCAACGCGCGCGCGCATCGGTCGAAAAGATGCTTGCCTTCAGCCGCGCCGGTAATCGCGACTAGATGCAGCCGAATCGTCTCGTCGTCGAGCCGCTCGTTCGCACGGCACTGCTCGAAGATCTCGCACACGGTAACGATCTGACGACCGACGCGATCGTCCCGCATGCCCGTACGGCGAAAGCATCGGTGGTCGCACGTAGCGGCGGCATCGTCGCCGGGCTCGATGCAGCCCTCCTCGCCTACGACCTGTTGGCGCCCGGAGCGCTCACGCCAACCATCCTCATCGCCGACGGCACGCACGTCGAACCCGGGCAAAAAGTCATGGAGCTGATGGGTCCGGCAAGCGTCCTGCTTACCGGCGAACGGACGATGCTCAACCTGCTCTCGCGCCTTTCCGGCATCGCGACGGCAACGCGCAACCTGGTCGATGCGGTCGCGGAAACGCGCGCGCAGATCGCGGATACGCGAAAGACGACGCCGGGCTTACGCGCGCTCGAAAAATATGCGGTCCGCTGCGGCGGCGGTTCGAACCATCGCTTCGGCCTCGATGATGCCGTCTTGATCAAAGACAATCACCTTGCGATTGCCGGATCGATTCACGAAGCCGTCGCTCGCGCGCGCGCGATCTGCGGGCACATGGTCAAGATCGAAGTGGAAGTCGACACGCTCGATCAACTGCACGAAGCGCTGGGCGAACCGATCGACGCGGTTCTTCTCGATAACATGACGCCGGATCAGCTCCGCGAAGCCGTCGCTGCAATCGGCGGAAAGCTTATCACGGAAGCCAGCGGCGGAATCCGCCCGGAGACGGTGCGCGCGGTTGCCGAAACCGGTGTCGATCTGATCTCCGTCGGATGGCTCACGCACGGGGCGCCGTCGCTCGATTTGGGCCTGGATATCGCGCTCTAGTATGACGTCGCGAGAAACAGCGCAACGAATAAGCCGATCGCGGCAACCAGCAAGCTGATGATGTAGCCGCCCGCGCGCGGCAGCGATTTGATCACGTTGGCCTGCATGGCGCGGTCGACGGCGCCGTAGCGCCACGCGCCGAGAATTCCGATCAACACGCCGACGCCCGCCATGGAAACCCCGAATCCAATCGAGTAGTGCGGGCTGCGGTTGTGGATATGCGTGTACTGCGAAAGTTCTTCAACGAACAAGCCGAAGCGCGCAACGACGAATCCGAACGCGATAAACGCCAGCGCCGTGCGCACATAGGCGAGAAACGTCCGTTCGTTCGCCAACACGTCCGTCGCCTTGACGTCACCGCGCAGCGGGCGTTCGTTTGCCAATGAGTCGGTTTGCGGATCAGCCACGAAGGCGGTTTTTCCCAGAGCTGCGGGGGTCCGCCTTCCCGGTACGCGAAGCTCTGCGTATGTCTTCGAAAGATCTGCACGAACGCGCTCCCGAGACCAAGACCGGCTACGATCCCGAGACGCCCCAGGCGCTCGTCGACTTCATGGCACGCGACTGGGTCGACGCGCCGGTTCGCATCGGCGCGCATCCGCAGTTGGCGCGCCTGGCGTCGCGCCGCGACGAACTCTCGCGGGCCTTTTCGGGCCAGTACATCCTCATCGAGGCCGGCGACGAGCAGGTCCGCGCGAACGACACGTTCTTTCGCTTTCGTCCGTCCAGCGACTTTGCGTATCTGATGGGTGACGGCGAACCGGGCGCGCTGCTCGTGATGGAGCCCGACGGTGCGTCGCACCGGACGCTGCTCTTCGCGCCGGAGCACAATCGCGGCAAGGCGGAATTTTTCACCGACCGCGTCTATGGCGAATTATGGGTCGGACGCCACCGCGGATTGGACGAAAGCCAGATTCACTTCGGCGTCGACCGGTGCCGCCCGCTATCGCAGATCGCCGAGTACGTGCGTTCGCTCGACGAGACGAACGCGCCGGTCGCGCCCCACGGTGCCGTCGCAACCCACTTGGCGGAGATGCGGCTGATCAAAGACGAGTACGAGATCGCCGAACTGCGCAAAGCGTGCGAGATTACCAAACGCGGCTTCGAGGACGTCATACGCACGTTCGCGCACGCAACGTCGGAACGGCAATTCGAAGCAGCATTCTGGAGCCGCGCGCGCATCGAGGCCAATGACGTCGGATACCTGACGATTGCCGCCTCGGGACATCATGCGTGCACGCTGCACTGGAACAAAAACAGCGGTAAGATCGAGCCGGGCACGATGCTTCTGCTCGACGCCGGCGTAGAATGTGATTCGCTCTATACGGCCGACATCACGCGTACGCTGCCCATCGGCGGCACGTACACCAAAGCCCAACGCGCCGTCTACGAAATCGTATGGGAAGCGCAGCGCGCCGGAATCGACGCGGTTGCGCCGGGCGTCGACTTCCTCGAACCTAACCGCCGCGCGATGCGCGTCCTCGCGCAAGGGCTCATCGACCTCGGCATCCTCAAGGTTTCCTTGGACGACGCGCTCGATCCAAATCATCAGTTCTATCGCCGCTACACCTTGCACAACGTCAGCCACATGCTCGGCATCGACGTGCACGACTGTGCGCAGGCACGCAGCGAAACGTATCGGTATGGCCGTCTACGCGAAGGAATGGTTCTCACCGTCGAACCCGGGCTCTACTTCCAACCCGATGATGCGACCGTTCCCGAAGAGTTCCGCGGTATCGGCGTGCGTATCGAGGACGATATCCACGTGACCGCGTCGGGCCGCGAAAACCTGTCCGCGATTCTTCCGTCGAAAGCCGACGAGGTCGAACGCTGGATTCGAGAGTTGCGGCCTGTATAAAGATCAAGTTCTCGAAGTAGAGCCCACCGGGATCGAGGCGGTTCGTGACGAGCAGCGTCACGGTTCCCCGCGCGATCTCTTCGGCGTGTGGTTTTCGGCCAATGCCGAGATCGCGACGTGGATGGTCGGCGTCTTTGTCACCGCGTTGTACGGCACCGACCTTCGATCGGCCGCGCTCGGCATCGTATTCGGAAACGTGCTCGGATACTCGCTGCTCGGCGTGCTTGCGCTCTTCGGTCCGCGATACGGCGTTCCCCAAATGGTCGCGTCGCGTCTCGCGTTCGGCCGCACCGGAAACACTGCACCGGCGGCGCTCTCGTTTCTCGCCGGCGTGGGCTGGTTTGCAATCAACACCGTGTTCGGCGCGTACGCGCTCGAAACGATCGTCGGCCTGAGTTATGGCATCGCGCTCGTCGTTATGCTCGCGCTGCAGATTCTGCTCGCCGTGTACGGCTACAACATGATCCATCTCTTCGAACGCGCAAGCGCGCTATTGCTCGCGGCGGGATTCGTCGTGCTCGGATTTGCGACGCTTCCGCACGCCGGATGGCATGCGCCGTTCAACGTCCATGCGCCGATCGCTGCCGGCGGCCCGTTGGCCGGATTCATCTTCGCGACCGCGCTCGCATTTTCATACGCCACCGGATGGGTACCGTGCGCGTCGGATTACTCGCGCTACCTTCCGCGTTCGAGCAATGCGCGCGCGATTTGGCTCTATTCGTTCATCGGCTGCGCGCTGCCGTGCATCGTCCTCGAAATCATGGGTGCCGCGACCGTTTCCGCGTCGCGCGTGGACCTCAGCACCGCCATTCCCACCCAGGCGATCGCGCAACTGCTCCACGGCGGCGCGATCGCCAAGATCGTACTCGCGACCGTCGTGCTCGGAACGCTCACCGCCAACTGCATGAACCTCTACTCCGGCGCGCTCGCCGCGCTCGTCGCGTTTCGCATACGGATTCCGCGCGCGGCCGCGGCGTTCGGCGTCGGCATCATCGGTGCTTTGATCGCAACCGGCGGCGGTCACCCGCGCGAGATGGCCGAATCGTACACGAACTTCTTGTTGCTGCTCTCGTATTGGGCTTCGCCGTGGGCGGCCGTCGTTCTGCTTGACTATCTGCTTCATCGAAACGCACCGCGCGATCCGGAGCGCGTCAATCGCTTTGGCCCCGGCTTGATTGCATGGCTTGCCGGACTCGCAGCGTCGCTACCGTTCTGGAATCAAGCGCTCTTCATCGGCCCCGTCGCGCAGCGGTATCCGCAACTCGGCGACCTCTCGTATTACGTTGGTTTTGTCGTCGCGGCGATCGTCATGCTCGTGCAGGCGTCACTGCGCGATCGCCTCCACGCCGATGCCGGCGGCGGCGAGTTGCGGCCCGCGGCGAACGACCAAGCGAATCTGTAGCTCTTTGTTACGGTGAAACATGGGCAGTGAAAGCTGCGTCACGCCGCTCGAACGAATTGCGGCTTGCGACCAAATCGTGCCCTGCGCATCGACGGCGAGAACGTCTCCGCTATCGGCGCTCACGCGATAGCGAACCGTTACGGCGCTTCCATCGGCAACCGCCGCTCGGTCCACGCTAAACGAGATGATGCGCGGCGGCGCAACCGCCGGTCTCGGCGTCATGACGATCATGGGACGGGTCGCCGCAGCCGATCCGAACGGACCGCTCGAACGCACGGTCAGCGCATAGGCGCTTTGGGTGGTGACGCGCGGAACGTTCACGCGAATCGGATCGGACGGCGCACTGCCGCCCGCGACGCGGGCGCCGCGAATGTCGCGCAACTCCCACTGCGTGCTACCGACGCCGCGGGTCGCGTACCGAACGTCGATCGATGCGCCCGCGATCGCGCTGGCCGGAACGTCGAGTGACGTGATACGCGGTTGGCCGGAAACGAGCACGGCCGCAACGATGGCGACCGCGGCCCCTCCCGCAAGAAACCACACGAACGAGGCGGGGCGCGGCATCGCGGCTTCCAGGCGCTGGTGCACGTTGCGACCCTGCAGGCGCACGGAAAGCGCCGTGCACGTGAGGGCCATCACCCACGACAGCGGCACATGCAAGAACCCTTCGCTTCGGGCGTCGATCCAGAATGAGTACGGCGCAAGCGGAATCTCTTGGCCGTTGCGCGCGAGCGCATAGATCGTCGCCAGGATCGGTTCGGGCGTCGCGTTGACGACGTCGAGCGCGAACTCCATGCGCAGGGGAGTCGCACGGGCGTAGCGCAGTGCCGCGCGAACTGCACCGTTTTCGCTTTCATAGAGTAGTAAGGAACTGCCCTGGGTGGCGCGCAGTGCGAGAGGCGAGGCGTTCACGAGCGGCTTTGTTCTAAGATGTTGACACAAAACCATGTTTGTATTAGCATGCCAATACAAAACACCAGAAAGTAGGACATGTTAGAAGTCGACCACATCCATAAGGAGTTCGGCTCAGTTCGTGCCGTGCGCGACGTTCACTTCCGGGTCGAAGATGGAACCACGTTTGGCCTGCTTGGTCCCAACGGGGCCGGCAAAACGACGACGATGCGAATGATCCTCGGGATCCTCATGCCCGACGGCGGCGCGATCCGCTGGAACGGCGCTCCCGTGCGCAACGACAGCCGCCGTCACTTCGGCTATCTTCCTGAAGAACGCGGCATCTACGGCAAGATGAAGGTGCGCGAGCAGATCGCCTACTTCGGCAAGCTGCACGGTTTGCGCGATCCCGACCTCACCACCCGGGTCAACCGCTGGATCGAGCGGCTCGGCCTGGGCACGTACGCCGATCGTCCGTGCGCGGAACTCTCAAAGGGCAATCAGCAGAAAGTCCAGGTTGCGTGCGCGGCCGTCCATCAACCCGATCTGCTCGTTCTCGACGAGCCGTTTTCGGGACTGGATCCGGTCAACGCCGAGATGCTGCTCTCGGTGCTCAACGAATTGAAAGCGAACGGAACGACGCTGATTCTCTCGAGCCATCAGATGTGGCAACTCGAAGAGCTGTGCACCTCGTTTTGCATCATCGCCGGCGGCGAGAATCGCGTCTCGGGGACGCTCGACGAACTTCGCAGTGCGTTTCCGACGCGCGTCGTTCACGTTTCACCGCGAACCGGTGATGTGGAACGCATCGTGCAAGGCATTCCCGGCGCGCAGGCGCTGCCGCACGCCAACGGTTCGGCCGGATACCGGCTACCCGCCACGACCGACTTCTCGTCGCTGCTTCGAACGCTCGTGGACGTCGCGCCGATCACGCGCTTCGATGCCGCCGAGCCGTCGCTTCACGAAATCTATCTTCGCGCCATTGGAGAGCGGGTCGCATGATCAACGATACTCAAACGGTCTTCGTCGCCGAATTTTTGCGCCGCATCAAATCGCGTCCGTTCATCATCGGCGTGCTCATCGGCGTGGTCAGCCTGATGGCGCTCTCTCGCTTGCCTGCGATTCTCGAGCGCGCATTCGGCGGCTCCTCCAATATCATCGTGGTCGGGGAACCGCAGGTTACGGCTCCCGCGATGCGGCTCTTGAAGTCGCAATATCATATCGAAGCCGAACTCACACCGCGCGAGATTACGAGCGAAACGCTCAAAGAGTACGATGCGGCCGCCGCGTTACTCGTGACCAAAGACAAGAGCGGCCTTCACGTGACCGTTCTGGCGCACGACCCGGGAAGCATGGGACCACGCGAGATTCGCCGCGCGCTGCTTCCGCTGCAACTCTCGCTCGTCACCGGCGAATCCGCACGGCAGATTGAGGGCGTCACTAATTTTCCGATCGACGTCCGCCCCGTCGCATCGAAATTCACCTCGGCCGATCAAGCCGAGATGGTTCGAAACGTGGCGTACACGCTCATCTTCTTCCTTTATCTGCTGATCCTGATCAACAGCCAACTCATTACGAGTTCCGTCGCCGAAGAAAAAACCAGCCGAATCGCGGAGCTCCTCGTCGCATCCGTCGATCCCGTCGCGCTTCTCAGCGGAAAGATTCTGGCCGGTGCCGTGCTGGCAGTGCTTCAGATGGTCGTGTGGATCGGCGCCGCAATGCTCAGCGGTCCGAGCGGGTCCGCCTCGTCCACCGCGGGAGG
>DASSZO010000200.1:0-6454 GCA_035702815.1 Candidatus Aquilonibacter sp.
CCCGTGTTGCGAAGTCGGTGTAGATGTGGTACGGTCGGCTCGTATCAAGCCGGTGGTCCTACATCGAAACGCGCGAGGCGTCGCAGCAATGCGGCGCTTCGTTCTTTTTTTTTGGGGGGGGGGTATCCCTCAATGCCAAAGTGGAATATCACCCGCGAATCGGAATGGGACACCTGGTTCAAGCAACACGCGATCGAACGTCAAATCGTATTTCCGTGGCCACCGCTAAAGCTCGTTCTTCGACAAGCTCAGGATGACAGGGAGTGCGCCTTCGGTTGCGTTTCTGAGCGAAGTTGGCCACATGCCGCCGAGATATCGCGTCCCATGTTGTGGCGGACGGTCGTGGGAACGCCGGCGGCGTCGAGAATCGACGCGAATCGCCAAATGCGATCGTCAGGGGTGCCTTGGAACGGGGCATCCGGCGTCGAGTTGTATGGAATCAAATTGACGTGATAGAGCTTGCCGCGCATCAGCGTCGCAAGGTCGTGCGCGCACTCTTCCGTATCGTTGATGCCTTCGAGCATCACGTATTCGAAGAACACTTTCCGATTGGTTTTGGCCACGTAGCGCTCGACGGCCGCCATCAACTCGCCGGTATCGAACTTGCGATTGACCGGCATGATCGTGCCGCGCACGCGGTCGCTGGGCGCATGAAGCGAGATCGCGAGATTGACCTGCAGGCCTTCGTCGGCAAAGCGATCGATCTTATCGACGAGGCCGACCGTCGAGATCGTGATGTGCCGATGCCCCAGTCCGAGTCCATGCGGGTCGTTGAGAAGTGCGACGGCGTTCATCACCGACTCGTAGTTGTGGAACGGCTCGCCCATCCCCATGAAGACGATGTTCGTGATGCGTTTGCCGCGCGTTTGAAGTTCACGCGCGAAGAAGCGCGCTTGGTCGAAGATTTCTGTGGCGTCGAGGTTGCGCGTGAACCCCGCCTGGCCGGTCGAGCAAAACGCGCACGCGAAGGCACAACCAGCCTGCGACGAGATACACACCGTCGTGCGGTCGCCGTGATGCTCCATTAACACGGCTTCGACTTCGTTGCCGTCCCGCAGGCGAAAAAGGCCCTTCGTCGTTTGTTTGTCGTTCGAGCGCTGCAAGACCACCGGCGTGACCGACGAGAAGCGCACGCCGCGCTCGATCAACTGCGCGCGCAAATCCTTCGGAAGCGTCGTGACGGCGTCCACGTCCTCGACCAATTCCTTGGCGGCGGCTCGATAGATCTGCTTGAGGCGAAACGGCTTGAGGTCGAAGGCGCGCGCAAACTCGTCGCCGCCGGAAAAACCGGCACGGCGCGCAACGTCATCGACCCAGACTGCTAGGGGATTCCTCTCCATGGTGGCACCCCATCTTACCACCCGCTGTCAATGCGGCGCTGCTACGGTTCGAAGAGCGCCGCCTGCTCGGCCGTGGGGGCCTCCGCTCGCTCGTCGAGCTTCGCGCGAATCATCTTGAGATCGTTCCACACCAGCCGCTTGACGGCGGTCAGCTCGCCGCCGGTCTGGCGCAACACGTAGGCCGGATGAAACGTGACCATCAGCGGGATCGCCTGCGGCCCTTCGTACCAGCGCCCGCGCATTTTCGTGATCTGGAAGTCGCGGCCGAGGAACGTCTTCGCGGCGGGAGCACCGAGCGCGAGAATCACGCGAGGCCGAATGATGTCGATCTGTTCGTCGAGGAACGGGCGACAGTTGGCCATCTCTTGCGGTTCGGGTGCGCGGTTTTTCGGTCCACGAGGACCCGGCAGCGTCGGGCGGCACTTCACCGTATTGCAGATGTACACGTCTTCGCGCGCGAGATCGATTGCACCGAGCATCTTCTCGAGCAGCTGTCCGGCACGGCCGACGAACGGGCGCCCAAGCAGATCTTCCGTCTCGCCCGGCCCTTCGCCGATCACCATCACGTCCGCGCAAGGGTCTCCCTCGCCATAGACGTTATTGCGGCGCTGCGATCCGATCGCGCATTTCCGGCACGCGGCTGCAAGGCCGGCGGCACCTTCGAGCAGGCGCGCGCGGCGCGCGCGTTCTTCGAGCATCTATGGCGCCTCAGCTGATGGCGCGGTCAACACCGCTTCGCCGAACGCGACGACCTTGCATGACCCGTCCGCACCCTCCGAGACGTGAAAGCTCAGTCCGATCACCGCATTGGCACCGAGGGTCGCCGCGCGTTTGAAGACGCCGTCGAGCGCTTCGTTACGCAGATGTTCGGCATCGCTCAGATACTCACTGGGCGCGACGCCGATGAGCATGCCCAGACTTCGAAAGGTCGAGCGCAGCCGATTGCGCGGGCGCGACGCAATGCCCGAAACGTAGCCGTAGCGGCGAACGATGCGCACGCCTTCGACCTCACTGAAGGTGACCACGTCGTGCGGGGCAATCATGCATGCACCATGCCGCAGGATTCACCGTCCGTGCTCGTGATCCGCCTCGACGCAATCGGCGACGCGCTCGCGTTGACGCCGCTGCTCGCGGCCCTCGCCGAGCGAGCGATTCCGGTGGATCTCGTCCTGCGCGGGGTCAACGCACGCATATTCTCGTCGCGCGCCGCGCGCAACGTCTACGTCTCGCCGTTCGCGCTGCGCTCGGGGACCGCCGCGAACCGCCGCGCAATCGAGGACTTCGCAAACCAGTTGCGGCAGGCCGGCTACTCCCACGTCCTGGTCGCCACGGAAGATCCCGGTGGATACCGCCTCGCGCGATCCATCGATGCGCCGTATCGCATCGGCTTTAGCAACGGCTTCGGCAAGCCGTTCAAATCGCTGTGGGTGCGATCGCTGGTCAACCATGTGGTCGTCCGAAGTGCCGGACTCGACCCGAAGGCGCCGCACGAATGCGAAGTGCTTTTCGAACTAGGACGCGCGCTGCTTGGACCCGATGCCGTGCCGACGCGCGATCCCGCACGCTTGCGACCGCTCATTCTCGAACACCAAACCGAACGCGATCCCCGCGTGGCATTCCAAGTCAGCGACAAGTGGGAGCGTCTTGGAATCGCGATGGGTGAGGTCGTTGAAGCGCTACGGCGATGCGCGTCGATCGGCAGCGTGCACGCGATCGCATCGGAACACGAAGCTGCCTATGCCGATCGCATCGAATCGGCAAGCGGCATCGCCGTCGAGCGCTACGGTGACCTCGAGCCGTGGAAGGGCGCCATTGCGTCGGCGCGCGCGCTCGTCGCGCCGGATTCCGGTGCGATACACCTCGGCGGGATGGTCGGCACGCCCACGGTCGCCGTGTTCGCACCGATCGTCGCGTTCGAGCTGCAAGCCGCGCGATGGGCGCCGTGGGCGGCCCCGTACCGATCGATTCGCGCGGATTCCGGATGGCCGGAACACGCCGCGGACGCGCTCAAAGCGCTCCTCTAACGGCAGCGCGCCGAACGGTAGAGCGCGATCGGCCCATCGCGGTCGACGAGCGCGAAACGGCCCTGCGCGACTTGCGCGCGAAACGCCGAGCCGTACTCCTGTATCCGGGGCGAATTTGGAAACGCCGCATCGATCAACACGTAACACGCATCGACGGTCGCGGATGAGTCTTCGGGCAAGAGATGCGCGCGCGGATGATCGATCGCGAGGTGCGTGTATGCTTCCTCTTGCGTCGCAACATCCATCGAGGACGGCACGCGCGCGAGATAGGCGTCGAGCGCACTGTCGCGCGGTTGGGCACGGCGTAGGTTGAGTCCCGGATGCAGTGGATTGGCAACCGCAAACTCAAGGACACACAGTCCGATGCAGATCGCCGTCGCGACTTTCGCGCGCCGTTCCGGCATGTCACGCAACGCATACGCGAACGCCGCCATCACATATCCGGCCCACGCACCGGCGTAATGGCTGCCGTTGGTGTACGTCGTCGACATCCGGGAAAGCAGGACTTCAGCAAACGGAGCGGCGGCAAGTACGATCAGCCGCGAACGCAACGGAATGAAGAGCAGTGGTGCAAACACGAGCACGACGAAGCCGAGACGTGCGAGTAATCCGGGACCGAGGCGTGTGAAATCGTTCGCGTCCCACGCATAAAAGCGGGTCGGCGCCCAGGCCGGATTGCTCTGCGCATGCGGCTGGATGACGAAGAAAAATATCGCCACGATTGCAAGACCGCACACGGCGACCACTGCGCCGGCGCGCCGCCGCTCGCCGCGATCGACAAGGAAGACTGCCAGTCCGGCCAGACCCATAAAGATCGCCTGATCCTCTTTGACGCACATTGCGAGCAGCGCCAGCGCGGCAGCCAGCCAAATGCGCCCGTTGTCGAACGCCCAGAACGTCCAGAGAACGGCCGCCGGTGCGAACGCATTTTCATGGAAGTCGTTGAAAATGACGCCGGCGAGCGGGGGATAAAGAAACACGATCGTCGCAGCGAGCGCAGCGATGCGCGGGGTCGATCTGCGCGCTACGAGCGCGTAGACCGGCGGAATCGAAAGCGCACCACCGATCGCCGAGAGTGCGATCAGCGCGAAGGGCGAACGCCAGACGCTGATAACCGCGCCGAATGCGTAGAGAATCGGCGAAAAATGAAAGGCCCAGTGACTGCCTTCGATAGCGTTGCAGAAACAGCCGAACGCGCTTGCAATCGTTTGCGCGAAAATTCCGAAATCAACGAAGTTGCGATGAACGCTGAAGCGCCACGCGCCAAGCCACGTGAAGAGCGCCGCGTAGAGCAGCGCGAGCAGCCACGGGATGCGCGCGCGCATCGTTACCCGCTTCGCCGCTGCAATAGATACGGCCAAATGAACGTATCGATCTCGCCGTCAAGCACGCCTTGCGCATTCCCCGTCTCGACGTTGGTCCGGTGATCCTTGACGAGTTGATACGGCTGGAGCACGTAGGATCGAATCTGCGAACCCCATTCGTTCGCCTGCCGCTCGCCGCGCAACTCGGAGAGCTTTGCCGTCCGCTCTTCGGCCGCTCGCAAAACGAGCTTCGCGCGCAGAATGTTCATCGCAACGTCGCGATTCTGCGCCTGCGAACGTTCTTGTTGAGACGCCACGATGAGTCCGGTCGGCTCGTGAATGATGCGCACGGCAGACTCGGTCTTGTTGACGTACTGTCCGCCTGCGCCGCCCGACTTAAACGTTTCGATGCGGATGTCGTCCGGTTTGATCTCGACGTCGGTGCTTTCACCTGCTTCGATCTCGGGAATCACGTCGACGGCGGCAAAGGACGTATGGCGGCGATGCGCAGCGTCGAACGGCGAAAGCCGCACTAAGCGATGCACGCCGCGCTCGCTTTCGAGCATTCCGTACGCATTACGCCCGCGAATAAAAAACGTCACGGACTTCAATCCAGCTTCTTCAGCCGGCGATTCGTCGACGATCTGCGTCGCGAAGTGCTTCTGGTCGGCCCAGCGCAGATACATACGCAGCAGCATCTGCGTCCAATCGGCCGCGTCGACACCGCCCGCTCCGGCAAAGATGCTTACGATGGCACCGTGCGAATCAAACTCCCCGTCGAAGTTCGCGGCCATCTCGAGTTCTTCCAACACGCCGGCAGCCTGCGCGAGGTTTCCGTCGACTTCCGCTCCCGCAGCGGCGTCATCGCCGAACAGTTCGAGGAGCTCGGTCGCATCGCGCAACGCGCGGTCAACGCCGTCCATCCGGCCGATCTCGTCGCGCAGATCGGCCAACTCTTTCATCGTGCGCTGAGCGACGTCCGGATCGTTCCAGAACCCTTCAGCGCGCGAGCGCTCGTCGAGCTCGCTTACCTTACGGCTTTTGCCTGCGTAGTCAAAGACGCTCCTTGAGCGTCGTGAGGCGGTCGTGAAGGCGATGGATCGTTCCGGTTTGCGTCTCGCTCATTGCGCAAGCCCGATTCTCGTTACACGGGCGCCTCCCTTGCCGCGGTGCCCCGACGGGGGGAATGGGGCGTCAGACGACTACGACGACGGAGGTTTCATTTATGGCTTTCTCGGTGCTGGACCGCCCGCTATCGCTCACCGATCAAACGGCCGGCATGCTCGACACGACGCTTGCAGCGGCGATCCCGGGCGCCGGCATTCCCGAACACGCCGCCGATGCGATCAGCCGATTGCGTCAGCAGTATCCGCAAGCAACGCAAGGCTTCATGCAAGGGATTACGAGCAATCCGCTCGCCTCGATGTTCGGATTCATTCCTGGCGGAAACGTGCTGCAGGGCATCCTCAACATGCTCCAGCAACTGCTCGCCGGAGGCAGCGACAGCGAACAGTACTTTCAAAGCGCAAACGGCGGATCGGTCGGCGATCCCCACCTGTCATTTAACGGCAAGACTTGGGACAACATGGGCAGCCAGCCCGATCTTCTGCACTCGGATTCGTTCGACGGCGGCTATCAGCTGTCGACGCAGACGACGCCGCCGGGCTCCAACGGCGTGACTTACAACCAGTCCGCGACGGTCGCGACCAATTACGGAAACACCAACGTCACCCTCGACAAAAACGGGAACCTTTCCATCGCACAATACGGCGACTCGTTCTCGCTT
>DASSZO010000218.1:0-4577 GCA_035702815.1 Candidatus Aquilonibacter sp.
GCCGCCATGCGTCGACGTCGATCGCCATACCGCGAACGGTATTGATGACGGCGAGCGCATCCGCCCCCGCACTTTCGGCCTCGCGCGCGATCATCCCGATGTCGGTGACGTTGGGCGACAGCTTGACGATGAGCGTCTTATCGGTCGTGGCGCGCGCCGCGCGCACAACCTTTGACGTAAGGTTCGGATCGCAGGCGAACGTCTCGCCTTCGTGCGCGACGTTCGGGCACGAAATGTTCAATTCGATCGCTTTGATCTCATCGCGCGCCGCCAGCTTCTCGCATACGTACGCGTAGTCGTCGACGGAGAACCCGGCCACGCTTCCCACGACCGCGCACGGGCGCGACGCGAATTTCGCAACGTCATGCTCGAGGTACCACTCGATGCCGGGATTCTGCAACCCGATCGCATTGAGCATACCCGCCGGCGTGTGCACGAGACGGGGCGTCGGATTCCCGAGGCGCGGCATGCGCGTAACGCTCTTGAGGACGACCGCACCGATGCGCGCGAGATCGACGAACGGCGCGAACTCTTCGCCCGAACCGTAGCATCCGCTGCCCATGAAGGTCGGATACGCGAGCTCAAGTTTTCCGATTTTGACCGAGAGATCGATTGCGTTATTGACCTGCATTGCGTTCACCATCTCAACTCGTGCGCCCAAAAGACCGGCCCTTCTTTGCAGACGCGCGCGTAGACGACGTCGCTTCCATGCTGTTCCGCCGGCGGAAAACTCGGCGCTTGCGCGGAGGTTCCGACCAACGGCACGACACACCCCCAGCAGCCGCCGACGCCGCAGGCGAAGGTTTCTTCTAACGACAGTTGCGCGGGAACGTTCATCTCGCTTGCAACGCTTGCCACCGCGCGCAGCATCGGGGTCGGTCCGCACGCCAGGATCACGTCGGGGCGCCGTTCCGTTTGCGCGAGCAGCGTCGTGACATAGCCCGAGTGGCCCATGCTTCCATCGTCCGTTGCGACTAGCACCTCGCAGCCTTCGCTTGCGAAGCGTTCGCGGTCGACGAGTAATTCCGCACTACGCGCGCCATAGTACAATCGGACGCGCGCACCGCGCGCGAGATATGCCTGCGCGGGCAGCAGCACCGACGCGATGCCGACGCCGCCGGCAACGATGGCAACATCGCGCTCGTCGCCGATCGTAAAGCCGTTGCCGAGCGGGCCCATGACGCTTATCGCGTCGCCCACCCGCACGCCCGCCAGTTCCGACGTTCGTTTTCCCACGACGAAGAACATGATACTTGCGCGCCGCCCGTTCGCTTCGTAGATGCCGAGTGCCGTCGCAGCGCTTTCACCGCTCGGCGGAACGACCATGACGAACGAACCGGGCTTCGTCACAGCGACGAGATCCGGCGCGTCAAAACCTAAGAGAATGACGCCGGGCGCGAGTTCTCGTCGATCCGATACCAACGCGGTATGGATGGTGGCAAGTGGCGAAACCATGGGCATAATGTGAAGACTTTCTCCAAATTTTTAACAAACTCCGGGGAAGATCACTGAACCTTCGTGCGACAAAAGCCGTTATAGAGAATAGAAGAGCAAAAACGCTCGGAAAGGAGGGTCCGCAGATGGCAGGCCTCATGGTATTCAAAACGTTAGCCGATGCGCTGCGCGCAGGGTATCAGGTCTATGACCGCACTGCGGACGGCTACCTCGTACGCACGAGAACTACGGCGGGCTGGGCGATCGCGCTCGTTTCCTGCAAGTAGCACCTCTTTCCACTCCGAGCGTCAACGCACGAGTTAACCTCCACAGCAGCAGCAAGCAGCAACTCCAAGACCTCTTCTAGCAGCAGCAAAAACGCCGGCTCTCAGGAGCCGGCGTCTTTGTTTTCGTTAGTCCTTTTTCTCGATCTCCGGGGTGGGACCGGGTCGCCACGCATACGGGCCGGGCGGCGGCGGAGCCGCGGACGGGCCGCCGGGCGGAGGCGAGGGCGGCGCTTGATAGTTTTGCGGCCCCGGCGCTGGGCCCGCGTGTCCCGCTTGCATCCCGGGGAACCGGGCGCCATTGAGCAGCGCGTTGATGATCTGCGCGATTCCGACGAACATCGGAATCAGTCCGCCGAGCAGCCAAGGGCCATATTCCATCCGGCCGTCCGAGTGGTAGCCGATGAACGAGAGCCCGATCAGCACCGCGAACCCGACCATCGTGACCGTCACGCCCTTGCGCATCTGGTTCTGGGCGTAGTAGCCGTCGTCGTAGACCGGCGGCATCGGCGGAACCATCCCGAGCCCGGGTCCCGGCGGCGGCGGAGGCGGCGGGGCGCCCTGCCAGCCGCGCGACCCCATCTGGCGCATCAGGCGGGGATCGGGGGGCATCATGCCCCGGCGAAGATACTCCATGCGCTCCTGGTGGGCGAGGACGCGTGAGACGATCCACGCCGCCACCGGGGCGCCGAAGAGAAAGACGATCCCGAAGAGTGGGATGAGCGTATCTGACATGACTACTGGGCTCCGTTCGTGGTAATTTTCACCGATCCGTCATTGGTGCGAACCCGCATGGTTGCGTTGCCCGCGCCGACCCGGATCGACTGACCGGCATCCCGGCGACCATCGACGATGACATGTCCGTCACCGGTGGATGCATCGACCGTCGTATCCGATCCTGGCAAGAGGTTCAACTCAACGTGGCCGTCGCCGGTCGACATCGAATAGCTGCCGTTTGCCGGAAAGACTCCGCTCACGATGAGCGGCCCGTCCTTGGTGTGCAGTTCGGCCTTGGGCGCGCCCGGGTTCATGTCGAGGCTCGAAAGCTCGATGCGCCCGTCGTCGCTGCTGAGGTCGAGTGCGTTTGCGTGCAGCTGCGAACCGACGATGCGGCCGTCATTGCTGTGCGCGGTAATGTTGCCGGTGATGTCGTCGAGCGTAATGCGCCCGTCTTGCGACGTCACCGCCACGTCGTTGTGCAAGCCGCTCAGCCGCGCGCCGCTGCTGCGAAGAATCGTCACGCGCGAGGCCGGCGGAACTTCGATGTCGATGTGTTGTCGCGATTCGCCGAGCGCGACGCCGAACGAATGACCGCCGGCGCGAACGATACGAACGCCGTCGAGCGTTCGCGTCACGACCGGGCGCGGAAAGTCGTTCGAACCCCACAGAAAACCGTGCGCTTCCGTGCGATCCGTCACGTGGATGAGGCCATCGTTGGAAGCGGTGACGCTCACGCCGGAATCGATGTCGTCGATCGTCACGTTGGGCGACAGGCCGGCGGCAACCGGCGCGATCGGCGCCGCGACGTAATCGACGCGATGCAAACCGCCGCTCGAACCGAATGCCGAACCGCGAAGCGAGAACACGGCGAATCCCACGATCACCACCTCGGCGGCGATGAGCAGTGAGATCAGCCCGAAGCGAGATGGGCGTTCCATCGCTCGCATCAGATCCGCGGTCCCCATCCCTGGAACGTCGGGCGCAGGGGTTGCGCGGTTCCTTCGACGAGTACTGCCTTCGGGAGTGATTTGTTCAGCTTGACGGTCGTGAGCATCGGGTTTCTTTTTGGCCTCCGTTTTCGTGCCTGTCTCACGTACGGCGGGGCCGCTTCGTTGTTTCAGCCCGGCTTACGAAACATCGGCGCCGGTACGGGCGTAGATGAGGCATGTCTGCAGCGCTTGCGGAGGTGGCCCGGATAGAACCGGTACGCCCAGGGCCGGAGGACGGCGAGCTCGTCGCGATGACCCTCGGGGGGAACCCCGAGGCCTTTTCGTTGCTCGTCGAACGGTACGACCGCGCGGTCTACCACCTCGCCTACCGGACGCTGCACAACGTCGAGGAGGCGCGCGACGCGACTCAGGAGGCCTTCTTCAAAGCCTACCGGTCGCTACGCACCTTCAAGCCCGGCGCGAAGTTCTCGACCTGGATCTTTGCCATCGCCTATCACGCCTGCTGCGACCGTTTAGCCCGCAACAAGCGTTACAGTAATGAGGAGATGCCGGACAAGGCCGACCCGGCTCCCGGCCCGGAGCGCGAGGCGATCGCGCTGGACGAAGCCCGGCGACTGCGCGCGGCCATCGACAGCCTTCCGGAAAAGTACCGGACGGTCATCACACTCTACCATCTGCAGGGAAAACAGTACGAAGAAATCGCCGACGTACTGGGACTGCCGCTGGGAACGGTGAAAACCCATCTATTCCGGGCAAAGGAGCACCTACGCAAGCTCCTGAGCGCGGCGGAGGTAACGGAATGAATTACGACAGCGACGACGCGCTCGACCGCGCACTCTTCGCCCTCCCCCTTGAGGAGCCGCCGGCAGACTTGCGCGCGGCGATCCTCACCGCGACCGTATACCGCCCCGCGCCGCTCTTCAAGCCCTGGGAACTGGCCGTCCTCGGGACGCTTGCGGCCATCGTCACCTGGCTCGTCGTGCTGGTCATCATGAGCGGCGGCACCTTGGCGATGCACTCGGTCCAAGCGATCGGCTCGGCGATCGAAAGCGCATTCTCGAACTACGCAACGCTCGCGTGGGTAGCCGCAGGCGGCGGTGCCGCGATCTGGCTCTCACTTTTCACCGGATTCCAACCTTCGACAAAGGGCGTCAGCGCGCAACGCCGCTAATCTCTATCCGGCATGAAC
>DASSZO010000236.1:0-7664 GCA_035702815.1 Candidatus Aquilonibacter sp.
CCGCAGCGGCCTCGCTGTTGGCAACGCGGCGCACCGATCGGGCAAGCTCCTCAAATTCAGTCGGCGAAGCGAGCGTGCGTACGGGATGGCCGGTCGCGTTACAGGCTTCCTCCAAATTCGGAGTGACGACCGTCGCGTGCACGCGCGCCGCCGAAGTCATCTCTCGCGTGTCCACGACGACGGGACGGCGCGCACGCATGCGGTCGACGAGATGCAAGGTGCGGTCGCAAACGCAGCCCAGCGCGTAGTCCGAGACGACGAGCGCTTCACATTCGTGCATTGCCTCTTTGAGGCTTCGCGTGAGGGCGTCGCATGCGCCGGCGCGGGGTGGAGTACCTCCGCCTTCGTCGATGCGCGCGATGTATTCGTCTCCGGCAAGAATGCGTTGCTTGTGCGGCGTGACGACGCGCTGACGCACGACGGCGCTCGTGCCTACCCCGCCGCGCTCGAGCGCACGCATCAGCCGTTCACCGGCTGCGTCTTCCCCGACAACGCTGACGAGGCGAACGTCGGCACCTAAAGCAGCGAGATTTGCCGCCGTGTTCGCGGCGCCGCCCGGGCAATCGCGGACGCTGTTGTTGGCGATCACCGGAACGGGCGCCTCACGACACAACTTCACGCATTCGCCGACAACGAACGTATCGAGGATCGAATCACCGAGAACGGCAATACGGCGATGCGCGAAACGATCCATCATCGATGCGGAGAGCACGGCCGTCCTTTCTACTGCGAAGCTCGTGTTGCATCAATGCCCGAAACACGTAGGTTTGCCACGCGTTTACCTCTCGCTTGAACGCCGTACTGCGATGCAAGAAGATCCTCGGCTTGCGCGAGAACCGCGGCCGGCGCAATGCTGTCCAGAAACGATGGATCATGTTCGCATCGTGTGTCGATCTGCGTCATCGAACAGACCGGGCATGCGATCGTCCACGACATGACCGCGCGATGACGGTGATGGAACAAGGGGCCGCCGTTGATTGCATTGCCGATCCAATACAGCGTCACGGTCGGCGTCTCCACGGCTCGCGCGAGATGAAGCGGTCCCGTGTCATTTCCAATGACAACCGAAGCGCCCTTGAGCACGCCCGCCAGTCCACCGAGCGAAAGAACTCCGTCCAGCGCTACGGCGTCGAACCTCATCTCATCTGCGACGGCGCGCACCAATTCGCGTTCGTTGCCATCGCCGGTAATGACGACACGATATCCTCGTGACGCCAATGCATCGCCTACCCATGCGAACTTTTTAGCCGCCCAGCGACGACGCACGTCCGTCGCGCCCGGATGCAACACCACGAAGCGACCATGGCCGCTGAGGGCGCTTGATGCTTCCTTCACGTCGTCCGGGGTAACCGCGACATGCGGCATGATATCGACGGGAGCGGCTCCCGCCAGTGCCGCCACTTCCAAGTAGCGCAGTGTTTCGTTTTGAAAGTAGCGATAGCGAATGGACCGGTCGAGCGGTTCGCTCCCGTCGGCAACGAGCCCGACGATGGTGGGCGCGCCGATTTCCTTGAGAAACGGATTCGAGCGCTCGCCGCCGCCGTGCATTTGCACCAAGAGATCGAAGCGCTCCGCTCGTAACCCTTCCAGGACATCCGGGGGCGTTTGCGACGGCGCACTCCGGTCGTTGTCCGGTGCCGATAATCCGCGAATCGGCGGCAATACGATGACCCGATCGACGGGTGACGGGCGGCTCGCGAGAAACGTGCGGTGCCACTCGCGCGCAAGAAGGACGAGTTCCGCGTCGGGATACGTGCGTTTGAGCGCCGCGAGCGCCGGCAGAATGAAGATAAGGTCACCCAGAGCGTTCGCGCGGATGACGCCGATCTTCTTTATGCGATCAAGGATGCCGCCGTTCATACCGCTTCGCGCACCATCTCGTCGAAGAGCGCGGCGGCATTATGCGTACGGTTCTCGACGGTCGTCGGGAGCCCCAAATGATAGGTACCGCTCGGAAGAATTCCGCAGCCGCCGAATCGTCGAATAAGGAGAAATTGCGCGAGCACTTCTTCACCCGCATGTTCGGGGGGCAGGCGCTCCCAAAACGAAAAGCCGCCCACTTCCAGCAGCTTTTGGCGGTCATAGAGAACGTTCGCGCCGCCGACCCACGCAACTTTATATCGAAGCGTTTCCTCGCCGTGGACGAGCTGCCGCTCGAGGTGCAGGGGGTTTGCGGCGTTGTTGACCAGATGACGATGCAGCGGTAGTCGGCCCGGCTCGAACGGTTCCGGCGTCACCGGGCCATCCCAAAGCTCGATCTGCTGCTCGTGCGGGCGCTCGTCCTCGAGAAAGCGCAGACCCGTTGCGGCGCATCCGACGAATCCGCAGCGTTCGGCCGCGATCACCCGCAACATTCGCTCGACGACCGTCGGCTCCAAGAGCACGTCGTCATCGAGGAACAGCACGTACGGCGCGGTTGCCTTTGTAAGCAAGAATTCGCGCTGCTCGGCTAACCCACGACGAACCGTGCGCTCGTAGGTCTGCACGCGCACGCCTCGGAACTCGAACGCTTTGAGGATCGTTTCGATTTCGATTGAGTTCAGATACCGGTCAGCCGCCGGTGATTGATCGGAAATCGTCACCGAGATGTCGCGGTAGGTTTGACCGAAGAGACTGGCAAGCGTAATTGCAAGCCCGGTTTTACGACGATATGTCGGAATTAAAACATCGATCACACTACACTAACTACCCGGAGTTGCCGTTACCTAGTAGGTGACGGAACAGCTCATGCACCGGCGCAATTTTTTGTTGCTCTGGAGCGGTCAATCGATCTCCCAACTAGGCGGTCAGTTAAGTCTGTTTGCGCTGCCGACGATCGCGATCTTGGTGCTTCACGCAAAAGCAAGTGAAGTCGGCGCGCTTCAGAGCCTCGAGTTTTCAATCGTAGCGATGCTCGCTATCTTCGTGGGCGTCATCGTCGATCGATTCAAGCGCCGGCCGCTCATGATGATGGCGAACATCATTCGAATGCTGTCGATCGGATCGCTTCCGTTTGCCTTCTTTTTCCACCGATTGAGCCTCACGCAGTTCTTTATCGTCGCCGCGATCACGGCGGCCGCTAACGTCGTCTTCGATACGGCATACGGCGCTTTCGTACCGTCGCTGGTCGGTCGCCAAGATTTCGGAAAGGCGAATGCCAAGATGACGATGACGGCATCGGCCGCCGAAGCGATCGGCAACAGCAGCTCCGGCGCCATCGTGCAGTTTGTCGGCGCTCCGCTGGCGCTGATCATCAACTGCGTCACCTATGTCGTCTCGTGCTTTTCACTCGCTCGCCTCAAAGTTGAAGAGACGATCGAGCCGCCGGTACATGGCGACCGTGCCGTAGCGGGATTCGTGAAAGACTTTTTGGACGGCGTCCGACTCGTTTGGCAGAACGGAGCGCTCCGATCGATCGCGCTGACGAGTTCCACCGCCTACTATGGCGGATCGATGGTCATGACGGTGTTTGCCATCTATGCCTACCGCGTACTTCACCTCTCCCCGGTGACGTTCGGCCTGCTGATGGGATTCGGCAACATCGGCCTCTTCGGGGGAATGATGGCGAAACCGGTAGCATCGCGCCTCGGGCCGCGCACGACGCTCGCATTCGCAACGGCACTTTCGGGAATTGCGAAACTGACGTTCTTGATTACGCCGTTTCCGATCGTATCGCTTGTCATGGGACGGCTTCTTCTCTCGCTCACAGGCCCGGTCTTCAACATCGTCGATCAGGAGGTGCGCGTTCTGTGCGTCGAGGACGCGATGATGGGACGCATGAACGCGACCATGCGCACGATCATTTGGGGCGCGCTGCCGCTGGGATCGCTGACGGGCGGCGTTCTCGCCGATGCCGTCGGCATTCAGACGACGATTTTGCTCGGCGGAGTGATCGGCGTTCTTTCGGCCGCTTGGATGATCTTCTGCCCGGCGATTCCACAGTACGAGCGAGTGGGTACATCCCGAGTATGGAGGAGCAACAACCCGCGCCGTCGTTTGGAAACAATCCGGTATTCGACGGTCTCGTTCGTGCAACGCAAGACCAGCCGGCTCTCGAGCAGCTTGCGAACGCCGTTCAGCCGGCCGTCAAGCGCGCGTTCGGCGCGCGTTCGCTAAAGAATTTTCTCCACGGCGTATGGGTCGGGCATCCGCTCCATCCCGTGCTGACGGACTTGCCCGTAGGCGCCTGGACGATGGCGTGCATCTTCGACGGCATGCATCTCGTCGATAAACGCGATGATACGGCGCGCGCGGCGGACATCTGCGTGAACGTCGGCATCGCCGGCGCCGCCGCGGCAGCGCTCACCGGCCTTGCCGATTGGAGCGAGACCTATGGACGGCCCGCCCGTATCGGCATCGTTCATGCGACCTCGAACACGCTCGCGCTCTCGCTGTACGTCGCCTCCGCATTCCTGCGCAAACGCAACCGGTTTGCCGCCACGCTTGCATCGTTCGCGGGCTACGGCATGGCGACCGTCGGCGCGGGACTTGGCGGACATCTCGTGTACGGCGAGACGCAGGGGGTCAACCACGCCGCCGCCGAGGATCTGCCGACGAAGTGGGTGCGCTTACTGCCGGCCGACGAACTCATGGACGGCAAACCGCACCGCGCAAAGCTCAACGATCGCGACATCGTGCTCGTGCGTCACCAGTCGACGACCTATGCGCTCCTCGACTCATGCGCACACCTTGGCGGGCCGCTCTCCAAAGGCAGCGTCGACGACTGCAGCATCACCTGTCCGTGGCACGGTTCGCGTTTTTCACTCAAGGACGGCCGCGTGCTCGACGGTCCCGCGACGCTCAATCAACCAACGTTTGAAACGCGCATCAGCGAGGGCTATGTCGAGGTGCGGGCGTTTTCGCCGGAAGCTCCGTAGCGGCGCGCGCGAGCATCGGCACGAGCACCTTGCCGATGCGCTCCAACTCGTTTGCATACCGGTCGATCGCGTCCGCTTGCGCCTGCGTCGGGCCCGCATATGCGCCGCCGAGCAGCGTGCGCAGGTATGCGAGCTGGTCGACAACTTGCGCCGGCTGCTGATACCCCGCATTCTGCGAGCCGTTGCCGTTACGCAGTCGATCCTCTTGCGCGCTTAAGCGCGCGACGAGTTTCGGATCGCGCTTGGCAAGTTTTTTGCGGTCGGCATCGATGGTCGACATCCACGTTTCGCCACGTTCTTGCAGCGCGGCAAGACGCGCGATCGCATCGTACTGCGCGCGCAAATCGGCGAACGGGGCCGTTACCTTGGGATCGAGTCGCACCTCGACGGTGGTGGTCAACGTCTGGCCCCGCGCCCGCAGCCGCGCGGTGTAGCGCCCGGGCAACACTTGCGGCCCTTCGATATGGAGCGAGTAAAACACGTAATACGGGCGCGGATCTTGTTTAGCGTTGCGTCCTCCCGGCGCGTCGGTCGAAAGATCCCAAACGACGCGATTGACGCCCGGATCGGCCGTCGCTTGCAGCTCTTTGATCACGCGCGCGCCGTCGAGGATGTCGAGCGTGACCTTCTCTTTGGCCTTCTTCTTCGACGCATGCTTACTCGCGGCGGGCGGCTTGAGGTAATACGAGATGACCGCGCCATACGGCTTGTTGTCGGAGACGAATTCGCTGCGGCCGATGTAGCGGAACGGACGCGGCATATAGCGCCAGGCGACGCCCGGTCTAAAGAGCGCGACTTGCGATTGTGTTGCGCGCGCGAGCGACTCGAGCGGCGTGATGTCGTCGAGGATGACGAATCCGCGGCCGTGCGTCCCCGCGATGAGGTCGTTGAAATCCGGCTGAATCTGCAGATCGTATACCGGCAGATGCACCATGTTCAATCGGAGATCGCGCCAATGCGCGCCGCCGTCGAACGAGACGTACGTGCCGTCTTCACAGCCCGCAAAGAGCAACGTGGGTGCGCGCGGATCTTCGCGGACCACGTAGGCCCAATACCGCAGCCCATTATCGATCTTACTCCACGATGCACCGCCGTCATGCGTCACATAGACATATGGCCGCGTGTCGCCGAAACGATGCCGATCGAACGTGACGTAGACGACCGATGCATCGGCCTGCGAAGCCTCAATGGATTGCACCCACGACTGCGCGGGCAATCCCGGGAATTTGTCGCTGACGTCCGTCCAACTGCTGCCGCCGTCCTTCGAGTAGGCAACGTGACCGTTGTCGGTCCCGACCCACAGCGACGACGCGCTCTCCGCGATCGCGTAGATCGTGCAGTACGCTTCCGCGTTTGTGTTGTCGTGCGTGATCGGGCCGCCGCTGCGGCCCAGGTAGGACGACGGGCACGGTTGCGTCAGCTGGGGACTGATCGTATCCCAGGATGCGCCGCCGTCGCGCGTGCGAAACAGGACGTTGCCGCCGAAGTAGACGGTGCCCGGCGACTGTTTGGAAACGAGGATCGGAGCGCTCCAGTTGAAGCGGTACGGGAGCGAACCCACGCCCGTTCCGAACCCGATGATCGGTTGCGGCGCAATGTTGCGTAACGCGCCGTCACGCAGATCGCGGCGCGCGATGTCGCCAAAGTGCGTGTCGAGATAGAGAATCTTGTCGTTTCGCGGATCCGGCTGCACGTATTGCCCGTCGCCCCACGTTGCGACCATGCGCCACTCGCCGCTGGTAACTCCGGTGTCGTTCCATGAGGAATTCGGACCCCACCATGCCTGATTATCTTGGAATCCGCCCATGATGTGGTACGGCACGTCGCGATCGTAGCCAACCCGATAGACCTGGCCCATGGGGACGGTGTTGACGTAATCCCACGTCTTTGCGTCGTCGACCGTCATGTTGAATCCCTGATCGCTGCCGAGCAACATACGGGCGGTGTCGCGCGGGTCGATCCACAGGTCGTGATTGTCGCCGCCGGCGTTCACGCCTTTGAAGGTCTTGCCGCCGTTCTTCGAGCGCTCGAGTCCGCCCGAGACAATCCATACGTCGTTCGGATCGTCGGGGTTGACGCGCACCTGCGAGAAATAGAACGGCCGGAAGACGAGATCTTTGCTGGCATTGACCAGCTTCCACGACGCGCCGCCGTCTTGCGAACGATACAGCACGCCGGCCGCAGTCGGAACGATTGCGTAGACGACTTCCGGGTGGTGCGCGCAGATCGCGACACCGACGCGGTTGATCGTGCCGCCGGGCAAGCCGTTGTGAAGTGCGGGGTCGGTCAAACGCTTCCACGTGCGGCCGCCGTCATTCGACTTCCACAGCCCGCTGCCGGGACCGCCGCCGCGAAACGTCCAGGGGCGGCGCACATAGTCAAACGTGCCGGCGTAAACGATCGACGGGTCGGATGGATCGAATGAAACGTCCGCGCCGCCGGTCGTGGGATTCACGTACAGCGTACGCGTCCAACTTTTGCCGCCGTCGTTCGTACGATAGATCCCGCGTTCGCCGCCCGGCGTAAATTCCGGTCCCATCGCCGCCACGATAACGGTGTTGGGATCGTGCGGATCGACTGCGATCTTCGCGATATGCTGCGTTGCCGCAAGTCCGATCGCGTGCCACGTCGCGCCTGCGTCGTGCGAAACGAAGACGCCGTCGCCGAGCGCGGCCGTATTGCGCGGAAAGCCTTCGCCCGTTCCGACATACAACGTCTTGGAATCCGACGGAGCAACGGCAAACGCGCCGATCGACGTCGAGTTCCCGGCATCGAAGATCGACGAAAATGTCGCCGCACCGTCGGTCG
>DASSZO010000008.1:0-3588 GCA_035702815.1 Candidatus Aquilonibacter sp.
GTAACGTATACGCCGAACGTTCTTCCCGCGCGCGCGAACGCCGGCACCACGACCGAGACGTTCGGCGAGGCGGCCGCCGGTGTTTGGACGTGCGTCGCGATCGATCGCGAATATAGCGGGCATGTCGCATTTTTCAGAGGAAGCGGCAAGATGATCGAGCGGCTGGACCATCTTGCCCGCTTCAGTAGTCCGGTTTCCGCGATGCAATATCTCCAGCGGGCGAGCCTCTAGGCCATGAAGCGGATATCTTTTCTTCTCCTCGCCCTTGCGCTCGTCGGTATCACCACGCAATCGAGCGTCCACAACGTTCCGTATGTGATCGGATTCCATCCGCTCAACAGCTCGCAACAGCCGTTCGTCGGGCAGATGTTTCTCAATTTCAACGATGGGACGATTAGCGGGAAATACACGGATATCTCGGTGATGCCGGGCTCGCCGCTAGCCAACGTCATCAACACCGCCGTACAGGGATCGATCAGCTCGGACGGCTCGGTTATTCTGATGATCCGTCATCTCACGTTTCGCGGAACGATGAAGGGCCAATGGATGAGCGGCAGCCTTACGACACGGGGGCGCATCTACGTCTTTGACGCCGAGCAGGGAAAAGCGCCCGGATTTTAGCCGCTATTCGTACGATATGCGGTCGATGATGTATTCGATGCGTCCGGCGGGGCGGTCGACGACGACCCGATCGCCGGGGCGATGATCGGTAAACGCGCGAGCAATCGGCGATTCCCAACTGATCGAACCGTTGAGCGGATCGGCTTCGTCTTCACCGACAATTCGAACGCGCAGCGATTTTCCGCGCACGTCATGCGCTTCGACCGTCGCGCCGAATTCAACCACGCCGCGTACCGATGCGCTCCGCTCGACGACGATGGCGCTGGCAAGGCGCTCGGAAAAATATTTCGCGTCGCGCTCGTTCTTCTCGGCTTCCGCGCGCGCCAGAGCCTTTTCGAGCAGCCGCAGGCCATGCGGCGTAACGTAGTTCGGAGAGTCGCTAACGGGCCTTGAAATCGAAGGCTCCGGCCCGCCGTCGTCGTCTTTAACAAACGCTCGGCTCATCGTCGTGCCCTTTCTACGGGATGAGAACGGCAGCGCCGTCAACGCGATCCGCCCGCAGCGATTCGAGCGCTCGAGCAGCCTCCCGTAAGGAAAAATCCGTCACGCGCGAGCGGATACCTGCAGAAGCGGCGAGCGCCAAGAAATCGCTTGCATCCTTGCGGGTCATATTGGCGACGCTGCGGATCTGCCGCTCGCCCCAAAGCAAGCGGTCGTAATCGAACTCCGGAATGCGGTCGAGATGGATCGCATTGACCGCAACGACGCCGCCTTTGCGCAGCGACGACAAGGCCGCGATCACGACCTCTCCGGATGGAGCAAAGGTGATCGCACGATCGAGCGGGCGTGGCGGCGCTGACCGTTCGTCGCCTACCCACGCCGCACCCATTCGCTGGGCGAGCGCCCGATGCGAATCGCCGCGCGTGCACACGTAGACCTCGCACTTCCACGCGTGCAGAACCTGAATTGCGAGATGGGCCGACGCCCCGAAGCCGAAGAGACCGACCCGTTCGCCGCGTTCGACGCCCGCAACCCGAAGCGCGCGAAATCCAATGATGCCCGCGCACAACAGCGGAGCCGCGTCTACATCCGAAAGCGCATCGGGCAGCTCATAGGTAAAATCCGCGCGCGCGGCTGCGTACTGGGCGTAGCCGCCATTGCGGTCGTAGCCGGTATACTGCATTGCGTCGCACAGATTCTCGCGCTGCGCCCGGCAGTGCGAACACGTACCGTCGGTCGATGCGATCCACGATACGCCGCGCCGCGTGCCGAGCATCGAAGGGTCGACGCTCGAGCCGGCAGCGCGCACGCGCCCGACGATTTGATGCCCCGGGATGATCGCAGCCTGGTGCGCAGGAAGCTGCGCATCGACGATATGCAGGTCCGTGCGGCAGACACCGCATGCCGTGACCTGCAAGAGCACATCATGGGGGGCCGGCTGCGGCATCGGCGTTTCCTCGATGCGTAGCCGGCCCCGGCCGTCGTTCGCGTGACGAACGACGGCGAGCACTACCCTCCGGTTACCTTTATTTTGGTAGTCGCGGTCGTCTTCATCGGCTTGGCCGTCACGTGAAGGATGCCTTGCTCGACTTTGGCCGTAACCGTTGCCGGATCAAGTTCTTGCGGCAACGTTACGGCGCGTTCGAACGCTCCGCGCCGGATTTCACGACGATGATATTTCGCATCGTCGGTCTTTGTCGTAGTGTCGTATTTACCGGAAATCGTCATCAGGTTTCCCGCAACTTCCACGTCGATATCCGTCGGCTTATACCCCGGGACGGCGAGATCGACGTTGAATGTCCCATCTTTCTCGTATACGTCAAGCGACGGGGCGACGGGCAGTTCGTAGCTCATCGGGAGGTTCCAGTCACTCCAGAAGCGATCGAAAAGCTGATCGATGTCCCCGGTAATTGCTTGACGAACAGTGGGTAGCGGCATGCCGTGCTCCTTTCGGTTCTTACCTAAAGAGCGTAGCGGCATCATGTAGTGGAAGGTGAGAACATGCTGCGAACGTTTGATGCGGCCCTGGCCTATGCCGCCAAACACGGCTTACAAGCGCTGATCGTTTCGGAGCGCGGCAGCATTGCCGTTGAGACATACGACAATGGATGCACGCAGGTTTCCCCGCACGCGCTCTACAGCGGCGCGAAGAGTTTTTGGGGAACCGCCGCGCTTTGTTCCGTCGAGGACGGTTTGATCGATCTCGACGCGCCCGTCGTTTCGCATATTCCGGAATTCAAGGACGACATTCGTCGGACGATCACGCCGCGGATGCTCTTGACGATGACGGCCGGTTACGGCTTCGGCGGCTTAGGATCGGCGGTTCCGACGTATGAAAAGGCGCTCGGCATCCCGCTTAAAGACGTTCCCGGCGAACGGTTCACGTACAGCGGGATTCCGTTTCAAGTCTTCGGCGCGTTCTTCTCGCGCGTCCTCGGGAGCGAAACGCCGCAAGCGTATCTCACGCGGCGAATTTTGCAACCGGCCGGTGTCGAGATCGCCACGTGGCGATCGCTCAAAGACGGGAACCAACCGTTACCGACCGGCGCGGCGATGCAGGCGCGTCAGTGGCTTTCCTACGGCGCATTCATACTTGCAAACCGTACGCGGTTCGCGCAAGCATTCCGCGGCACGAATGCAAACGTGCGCTACGGTCTTGGTTGGTGGTTGACGCCGCCGGGTCTGAGCGACGATGTTTTCTACGCGAGCGGCTCCGGCGGACAAGCGCTCTACGTCATCCCGGCACGCGAACTGATCGTCGCGCATTTCTCGCAAAGCACCTCATACAAGCACGATGCCTTTTTAAAGCGTTTGCTCGCTTAACGCGTCGTCGACGCGCCTGCACGCTGTCTCGAAGTCGTCTTCCGCGCCTCGCCAAAAGAGCGGCTCGAAACGCCCGCCCAACGCCTCGCGAACGGCGTTGAGCGCTTCATCGTATGGACCGCTTTCCGAGGCGTGCCGTGGGCTATCAAGAGATCCGCGGCCGCGCTCGCTGAAACCAAATGCGCGCGCGGCGGCCTCGAAGCG
>DASSZO010000060.1:0-17105 GCA_035702815.1 Candidatus Aquilonibacter sp.
TGCTAATACCGCAACATGAATCGCCGCCAGTGGATCGGTTCGGGAGTGGCTGCCGCTCTGCTTGTCGGAGCGGGGCTTTTGTACGAATCACAGCCCGATCCCGCGCCAGCCGATTCATTTGATTTTCGCGCGCTGACGCCGGCCGATCGCGGTATTCTTGCGGCCATCGGCCCCGTGATGCTTGCGGGCGCGCTTCCATCGGAAAGCGATGCGCACAACGCATTCATCGACGGGTTTGACACCGCCGTTTCCGGCTTGACGCCCAGCGTTCAAGCCGAAGTCGCGCAGCTCTTCATGCTCTTGCGCGTTGCACCCCTGCGCATGATGGCGACCGGCGTCATGAAGCCGTGGCACGAAGCCAGCGCCGGCGACATCGAACGCTTCCTCACCGGGTGGCGCTATAGCGGCATTACGAAGTTGCGTAGCGCTTACGACGCGCTGCATCAGCTCGCGTACGGTGCATGGTACGGAAATCCGCGCTCCTGGCACGCAATCGGCTACGGAGGGCCGCCGAAGCTATGAACGTGTTCGATGCATCGACGTTCGACGGAGATCGAACGTTCGACGCGGACGTTGCAATCGTCGGCACCGGCGCGGGCGGCGGTACGAGCGCCGAAATCTTGAGTCTGCACGGGCTGCGGGTCCTGCTCATCGAGGAAGGTCCGTATTGGACGGCCGAGCAGTTCAAGATGCTCGAAAGCGAGTCGTATCCGAATCTGTATCAAGAATCGGCCGGACGCAAGACCAAAGATAAGGGCATCAACATCTTACAGGGCCGCGCGGTCGGCGGATCGACCACCGTCAATTGGACCAGCAGCTTTCGCACGCCGCCGACGACGCTTGCGTACTGGCGCGACCGCTTCGGGCTGCGCGACTACACCGAAGAGGCGCTCTCCCCATGGTTTGAACAGATGGAGCGGCGCTTGAACGTCAAGCCGTGGGCGCTTCCGCCGAATGCAAACAACGAAGTGTTGCGGCGAGGTGCCGCCGCGCTCGATATTCCCACCGCCGTCATTCCGCGCAACGTCAAGAATTGTTGGAATCTCGGCTATTGCGGCATGGGATGTCCGAAGAATGCCAAGCAGTCGATGCTCGTCACGACGATTCCCACCGCCCTTTCGCATGGCGCGACGCTGCTCAGCCGCACGCGCGCGTTGCGACTGGTCGCGTCCAAGAGCGGCGCCGTCGACCGCTTAGAGTGCGTCGCGATGGATCCGCGCGGCATCGAGCCGACGACGCGCAGGGTCACCGTGCGCGCGCGCCATTTCATCTTGGCCGGCGGCGCGATCGGATCGCCGGCACTGTTGCTGCGCAGCGCGTTACCGGATCCGCACGCTCGCGTGGGCAAGCGCACATTTTTACATCCAACCGTGATCTCGTCGGCGATGATGCCTGACGCCGTCAATCCCTTTTCGGGCGCGCCACAGTCGATCTACTCGGATCATTTTCTTCGCGTCGCGCCGATCGACGGGCCGATCGGGTTCAAGCTCGAGGTACCGCCGCTCCATCCGGTGCTCACCTCGACGACGATGACCGGTTTTGGCCTCGCGCACGCCGAGATCATGAAAAACTTCACGCACGCGAGCGCCATCATCGCGTTGCTGCGTGACGGCTTCCACGAAGAGAGTCAGGGCGGAACCGTCGAGCTCAAGAGCGACTCGACGCCGTTACTCGATTATCCGATCACACCGTACGTTTGGGACGGCATGCGCCGCGCACTCGATACGATGGCGCGCATCCAATTCGCGGCCGGCGCAAGCACGGTTATGCCGCTCCACGAAAACGCGCAGCCGTATCGCTCGCTTGCGGATGCGCGGGCGGCGATCGCCGGATTCCCGATGGAGATTCTGCGCACGCGGATCGCGAGCGCCCACGTTATGGGCGGATGCGGCATGGGCAGCGACGCGAAGCAGTCGGTGGTCGACGGCACCGGGCAGCATCACCAGGTCGCGAACGTGTCCGTCTTCGACGGCTCGGCATTTCCGACCAGCATCGGCGCGAATCCGCAACTGTCGATCTACGGCATCGTGGCGCGCAACGCGACCCGGCTCGCCGAACGTCTCAAGAGCTAGGCGCTTCGTTTTACCGGAGGGCCAAAGGCCCCGTCCGTTGGTTGTGTAACCGACGCAGAGAACCGCTTCCCACAGGCCACGACAGGAGAACGACGACAACCATGCCGGAAATGCGCGAGTTTCTCGAGCTGCCCTACACCGAACTCGAAGAGATGAACCTGGCTGCCAAACAGCAGCGCAAAGATCGCGTCGATCCTGAAAAAGTGGCCGAAGAGCGGCTAAAATATCTCGGGAAGGAATCGCGGATCAAAGCGGTCACCGTGCTGTTTAGCGACCTCGAAGGCCGCCTCCACATGCTCGACTACGACAAGAAGTTCTTGCTCAAGTCGCATGACAATCTGACGTTTGACGGTTCGTCGATTCGCGGGTTTACCGCCCAGCGCGAGAGCGACTTGCGCCTGTCGCTAGACTGGGCGTCGTTCTACTGGGCGCCGGCCGACGTCTTCGGGCCCGGCAAAGTGCTGGTGTTCGCCGATGTGTTGAATCGCGACGGATCCCCGTTTGCCGCCGATCTGCGCGGCGTGCTCAAGCAGTTCTCGGACGAGTGCTACAAGCGCGACGGCTATACGCTCAACGCGGCAAACGAAATCGAGGGCTTTCTCTTTCAAGGACTGGATGCCGAACAGCGCTTCCACGAAACCGGCCGCTTCGAATACGTCAATACCGGCGGCTACTACCACTCGCTGCCCGGTGATCCGCTTCGAACCTTCATCGATACCGTTGCGGAGGTGCAGCGCGCGATGGGATTCGAGAACGAAAAAGACCATCCTGAGGTCGCGCCCTCGCAGTTTGAAATCAATTACGGATACGGTGAAGTTGTTTCCGCCGCCGATCAAATCCAGCTCTATAAGTTGATCTGCCGGCAAGTGGCGACCCGCATGGGACTGACCGTGAGCTTTCTGCCCAAGCCCGTGGTAGGCGTGAATGGCAGTGGCATGCATACGAACGTTTCGATCAGCAAAGACGGAAAGAATCTGTTCTGGGATCCCAACGGCGAAGAAAAGCTCAGCCAGTTCGCATGGCAGTTCGTCGATCGAATTCTTACGCACGGCGACGAGATTTGCCTCATGCTCAACGCGAGCGTCAATGCCTATCGGCGCCTGGATCCGCACTTCGAAGCGCCCAACCAGATCAAAGCGTCGGCAGTCGATCGCGGCTCGATGGTTCGCATTCCGATCGGCAACGAACGCAGTTCGCGAGTCGAAGTCCGATCGGTCGGTCCCGACGCTAATCCGTACATGGTGATGCTCTCGGTCTTCAAAACCGGACTCGACGCGACGCTCAAGAGTGGACTGCGTCAGGCCGAGCGCTATCTCCCTGATAACATCTATGATGCAATCGCGGCCTTCTGCAAATCGGAGTGGACGGCGAAACTGCTCGGAGAACCCGTGCGCGATAAATATGCCGAACTCAAAGAAGCGAGCGCCGATCGGTGCCCGCGTCTGCTCGGTACGTTCGTGAAGGCGCCCGAAGTGCAGTACCATCACGAAGTCTACAACCAGTACCTCTGGAATCAATTCTAGGCGACATCGATCCGCGTCGCATCGATTCGAACGCAACCGCGCTTTCTGGGTATCTGTCCCATATCGTATGGGCAATGAACTAGATGGCGCGGTTGCGCTTATAACGGGAGCAAGTTCCGGAATCGGCGAGGCGACGGCGCGTGCGCTCGCTTCGCGCGGCGCGAAAGTCGCTCTGGCGGCGCGGCGGATCGATCGGTTGCGCGAGCTCGAGAACGAGATCAAGAGCGGCGGCGGAGATGCGGTGGCGATCGAAGCCGACGTTACCGATGCGTCGCAAGCCGAGTCGATCGTCAGGAGCGCGTGCGGCACCTACGGACGGCTCGACATCTTGATCAACAACGCGGGCGTCATGCTGCTCGGGCCGATCGTCGATGCGCCGGTCGACGAGTGGCACCGCATGATCGACCTGAATCTCACCGCGCTCATGCGCGTCACCCATGCGGCGTTGCCGCACCTGCTCGATGCTGCGAAGATCGAAGGGCGCGGCGTTGCGGACGTCGTCAACATCAGTTCGGTTGCCGGACGCATTGCGCGCATGGGGTCGGGCGTCTACAACGCAACGAAGTTCGCCGTCAACGCCTTCAGTGAGTCGCTCCGTCAAGAGGTTACGACGCGTCACGTGCGGGTGGGATTGATCGAGCCGGGCTTTGTTGCAACGGAGCTTCAGTCGCATCTTCGGCCGGAGATCCGGGAGGCGTCGCGTTCGCGATTCGCCGCAATCACGCAACCGCTCGAAGCGCCGGATATCGCCGAGGCCATCGCGTTCATGGTCACGCGGCCGCGCCACATGGCGATCAACGAGATGCTCATGCGGCCGACGGAACAAGAGGGCTAATTTTTTGCTATGCTGTCGGTACAGGAGGCAGGCACATGGACGATGATTTGGACGCCGGCCAAGAAATGGTCGAAGAGCTAGGGATCAATCCGGGCGCTAACGTCGACGATCGCCAGCGCTTCGAACTGCTGCGCAAGTGGCATCAACAAGAGCCGAAGCAGTCGCCCGACTCCGAAGATTAGGTGTCGTGACTCGAATCGATGTCAGAGAGCCGAACCGCATAGACCGAGCCGGTTCGGCTGCCGATCACGAGCGTCGAGCCGACGACGATGGGCGAACCGACGTTGAATCCGCTGCGCATCTTTTTGCAGCCGATCACCTTGCCGCTCTTCGCATCCAGCGACCAGAGATAGCCTTTTAAGTCGCCGAAGTAGATGCGGCCGTTGGTCGCGACGATGCCGCCCTTCACCGGTGCGTGCACGGAGGTCTTCCATAAAAGGCGGCCGGTCTTCGCGTCGAGCGCGTGCATCGTCGGCGTAAGTGCCGATCCGAAATAAACGACGCCGTCCAACAGAAGCGGAATCGCAGACTCGTTGCGCTGCGGAAGGATGCCGCTCTCGAGCGCGACGTCCCAAAGCTTCTTTCCGTCGCTGACGTTGAGCGCGTAGGCGTGCTGCACGGCAGGCGATCCGACCTGGGTGTACTTCGCGCCCGCCGGCGGCATGACGTAGTTGCAAATCAGCACGCTACCGTCGGTCACCGGAGGACAATCGCCGTGTCCGGAACCGGCCCCTGAAAATGCCGTCCGCCAGATCGGCTCGCCGTTGGATGCGTGAAACGCCTCGACCATGTTATCGAGGACGCCGATGGTGACGATTGCATCCTGCCCGACCGGCAGCGCGTTGGTCATCGACGCGATCGAATGGACGTTGCGCGCGTAGCGAGCGGTGCCGGTGTTTGCATCGAGCGCCGTGATCCAACCGGCTCCGTTGTGTTCGATGAGCGTGCCGTTGACGATCGCGCCCGTCGGCATCGCCGATCCGGAAACGGCATGACGCCACTTCACCTTCCCGGTCTTGGCATCGAGGGCGATGAGTGCGCTCGGTCCGTCTCCGACGTAGACGGGGTCGGGCGCGGAGCCATGGCTTTGTTCGTCGCCTTCACCGATGATCACCAATCCGTTGTACAGCAACGGCTGGCTCATCAAGTCATTCGCGAGGTGTTTCTTCCAGATCGTTCCGCCGGTTTCCAGATCGATTGCGGAGAGATAGCCTTTGTTATTGCCGATGTACATCGTCGTGCCCGAAACGGCGGGGCTTGACGAGATGCCCCCGCCCGTTACCGCCGTCCAGGAAACGTCGAGCGGCGTGTTGGCGAGGACGACGTTGTGCGTGCCGTCCAGGCGAAATTGCGTCCACTCTTCGGACGTTTGCACCATCGCCGCGCGCGCAACGGCAATTGCGGCAAACGCCGCAAGCATCGCCGCGGCGACGCGCGTCCCAGCGAGACCGACCTTGTTCATAATCTCACTCTTTCCCGCATTCCTGAGAAATGAATTGGAAAGCGGGGCACGGTACTAGGCGACATGCGTTTTCGCGGGAAAATTTTTAGCATCGCAGCGCTCGCTTGCTTTATCGCGTCGACGTTCGCGGCGGGTGCCGACCCCATCAGCGTATCGAAAACCCGCGAGCTCGAGTACCTGCGAAACCTCCGGCGTCACGTCAAGCACGTCGTGATCGTCATTCAGGAAAATCGCAGCGTCGACAACTTGTTCAACGGCTTTCCGGGCGCCGACACCGTGCAGGAAGGGTTGACCAAGCACGGGCGGGTCGCGCTCCGTCCCGTCGATCTCGACTTCCCCGCGGACGTGGACCATCAGCATCGCGCCTTCGTCCAGCAATACGACGGCGGACGAATGGACGGGTGGGAAGAGACGTTTACTTCCCCGCGTCAAGAACCCGATTTCCCGTACGCGTTCGTTCCGCGCCGGCAAGTCGAACCGTATTGGGACATGGCCGAGCAATACTCGTTCGCCGATCGCTTCTTTCAGTCGAATACGGGCCCGAGTTTTCCCGCGCATCTCTACTTGATCGCGGGCACCGGTGAAAACGTCGCCGATAACCCAAACCATCTGGAGACGACGCACTTCGCGTGGGGATGCGATTCACCGATCAATGCACGCGTGACGCTGTTGGCGGCGAACGGCGAAGAAGTTCCGGGGCCGTGGCCGTGCTTCAACTTTCAAACGCTCGGCGACGTTGCGCTCGCGAACGGCGTGACGTGGCGTTACTACGCGCCGGGCGTGGATAGTTTGGGCAGTATCTGGTCGGCGTTCGACGCGATCCGTCACGTCCGGTATTCGCCGCTTTGGGGAAACGTCGTGTCGCCGGAGACGCGCGTTCTCGAAGATGCTCGTCGAGGAAATCTTCCCGATATTACCTGGGTTGTGCCGTCGGCGCAGAATTCGGATCATCCGTTTCCGCGCCGCGATACCGAACACGACGTCGGCGTGTCAGGACAGTTCGGGCCCGAGTGGGTGGCATCGATCGTCAATGCGATTGGCGAGGGACCGCTGTGGAATTCCACCGTCGTGCTCGTGGTGTGGGATGATTGGGGCGGTTGGTACGATCACGTCGCTCCGCCGCAGCTCGATCTCATGGGTTTGGGTCCGCGCGTACCGTTCTTCATGATCGGGCCATACGTCAAGCGCCACTACGTTTCACACGTGCAGCACGAGTTCGGAAGCATCCTGAAGTTCACCGAGCAAGTCTTCGATCTTCCGTCGATGCATACGACCGACCAGCGCTCTGACGCGTTGCGCGATCTGATCGACTTCACGCAGCCGCCGCAGGCGTTTCATCCGATTGCGACGTTCCGTAAAGCCGCGTTCTTCGAGGATGCACGGGAAGATGCGGCTCCCGACGACGATTACTAGCGCAGCGCTTCTTCGACGGCGAGCATGATCTCTTGCGGCTCGGCGGGCTTGGGGATGATGTGCCGCACGCGCATCATCTCCATGAAATCGTGCATCGCGCGGTCGGCTTGTGAACCCGTATAGAGCGCGATGCGCGTCTCGCAGACCTGGGCGTGCTTGCGAACGCTCTTGATGAACTCCGTTCCGCTCATTTCAGGCATGTAGAGATCGACGATGACGAGATGCGGCCGTTGCTCGACGAGCATGTCGAAACCGTCGCTCCCGTTGGATGCCGCGATGACGTCGTAGCCGGCATGCGTGAGGACGACGCGAAGCAACTCGCGGTTGGCCGCTTCGTCGTCCACGATAAGAATCGTCGGCATCGCTATGCGCGTTCCATTGCGGAGCGAACGTGACGCACGAGTTCCTGCGGTTCGATCGGGCGCAGAATAAACTTTTCGGCGCCGAGCGCGATCGCACGCTGCTTTTCCGACGTCTGCCACGCCGTTGAGGACATGACGAAAAATGGGATATGACGAAGCGCATCGTCGGCCTTGACGTACTCGATGAGTTCGAAGCCGTTGCCTTCGGGCATATGAATGTCGCACAAGATAAGCGCCGGGTGTTCGTATGCGAGCTTCGCCTTTGCTTCGGCGACGCTGCTCGCGCGCTCCACTCGGAACCCGAACGGTCGAAGCGTTGATTCGAGGACGTCCAAATTAACGGCGATATCGTCGACGGCCAGCACGACCGGGTGATCCTCGCGCAGCGTCTTGAGCACGCCGTCGACCGCAATCTTGAACGATTCCGGTTCGATCGGCTTGGCAATGTACGCGTCGAACCCAGCTTCGAGCAGGCGCTCTTTATCACCAACCATGGCCAGCGCCGTTACCGCAACGATGGGCGCCGGTGCCGAACACTCGCTTTTGTATCGGCGGACGAACTCGTAACCGTCCATCTCGGGCATGCGGACGTCGGCGAGGATCAAATCGTATTCGCCCTTGATTGCGGCCGCGAGCGCGTCCGATGAACGATTGAACCCGTCGACGGTGTGCCCGAAGGCGCGCAACAGATAGGCGATGAGTTCTAAATTCGAGCGGTTGTCGTCGACCGCCAAGACGTGGGCCACTAGATCCTCGGCATGCGAAACGTGAACGTGCTTCCCAGGCCGAATTCGCTCGTGAAGGTGATCTGTCCGCCAAGCAGGCGCGCGAGTTTAGCCGAAAGGTACAACCCGAGTCCCGCGCCTTCAAAGCGGCGCGTGCTGGATGGATCGACCTGCGAAAAGGCGTGAAAAAGCTTTTCTTTGTCTTCGGGTTTGATCCCGATACCGCTGTCGGTGACGTCCACTTCGATCTGGCGTACGCCGCCTTCGTGCACGGGACGCAGGCTAAAGCGCACCTCGCCTTCGTCGGTGTATTTGATCGCGTTGCTTGTGAGGTTGATGAGGATCTGATGGAGGGCGCGACGGTCCGCATGCACCGGCATTTGCTCCTCGGGAAGCTCGACGTGCAGCGCGAGGCCTTTTTGTTGCGCGAGCGGCAAGAGCGTCTTGATCACGTCGTCGATCATATCGCGCACGAGGATCGTCTCGAAGTGCAATTCGAGTTTACCGGACTCGATCTTCGCTAGATCGAGAATATCGTTGATGAGCGAAAGCAGATGACGTGCACTGGCCTGCACCGTCTTGAGCTGTTGCTCTTGCTCGGCGTTGAGCGGACCGGGAAGCTTCATGAGCAGCGTTCCGGTGAAGCCGATGATCGCGTTGAGGGGAGTGCGCAACTCGTGGCTCATGCTCGCGAGAAACCGGTCCTTGGCCTCGTTGGCATGTTCGAGTTCGTAATTTTTCTCACGCAGTTGCTGTTCGATCCGCTTCCGGTGCGAGATATCGCGAATCGCGCTGACGACGAGCGTGCCCTGCGCCGTCGGCAGCGGGCTTAGGCTAATCTCGACCGGGAACTCCGTTCCGTCCTTGCGGGCCGCGTACAGCTCCATCCCGACGCCCATCGGCCGGGTCCGTGGATCGTGCATGTACTCGTCGCGGTGCTCGTCGTGCGCCCGTGCATAACGCGCCGGAACCAGCGTCTCGACGGACGCGCTGAGCAGCTCCTCGCGCGTATAGCCGAAGAGGCGCTCGGCCTGCGCGTTGACCAGCACGATGCAGCCCTTTTCGTCGACGATGATGATGGCGTCGGGGGCGGCGTCCAGGAGCGCGCGGAAGGTCGATTCGGCGTTGCCGGGGATGACGATGTCTGCGGACATGGGAGCGGGCTTCGAGAGGAGACGCGGGATTGCTATTCGAACACACGTTCGCATACAAAGCCCCTAGAACCCCGAGGCGCGTCGTGGTAAGATCATGGCTCGTCTCGGGGGAACCCCCGGGGCGTTTTCGTGGCGTGGGATTAGCCGCGTCACCTGGCTAGGGTCTCGAGGACACTGCCTTCTTAGGTCTCTCTTGAGAAGCGTCATTCTTCGCGGCCGGCAACCACCTAGCTTCAAAGGACAATTGAATGGCTACCAAAACCAAGCGCGCGGTCAAGGATCGCCGCCCCAAGCGCAAATCGTGCAATTTCTGTGCCGATAAGGCGCTCGACGTCAGCTATCGCGACGTCAACCGTCTCAAGAAGTACGTTTCGGAACGCGGCAAGATCGTGCCGCGCCGTATCTCGGGTAATTGCGCCAAGCATCAGCGTTTGCTGACGACGGCGATCAAGCGGGCGCGAGTTATCGCCTTCCTCCCCTACGTCTCCGAATAACGCGCCGTCTTTTTCGCCGGGGCGTCGTTGCGTCGTATCTCGTGGACGTTAGTCCACTTCGATTCGACGCGCCTAGCCCCGGCGAAAAACACGACGCGTTATTGGTTTCGTTAGTGTTTGCGTGAATGTAGGAAATAGGAATGAAAGTTATACTTTTGGGAGACGTTAAGGCGCTCGGGAAGAAGGGCGATGTCGTTGAAGTCGCCGAGGGATACGCGCGCAACTTCTTGTTGCCGCGCAGCCTGGCGTCCGAGGCGAATAAGGGTGCGCTCGCGCTGCACGCCGATCAGAAGCGCGCGAACGAAAAGCGCGAAGCCCAAGCATTGGCCGATGCCAAAGAGCTGGCCGATAAGCTCGAGCAAACGAAACTCGCGGTGAAAGCCAAAGCGGGCGGAAACGGCAAGTTGTTCGGCGCCGTTACGAACGCTGACGTTGCAGACGCGATTCACAGCGCGCTCGCGGTTGCGGTCGACAAGCACAAGATCGAGATCAAGAGTCAGATCAAGGCGCTCGGCGCGTATCCCGTCGAGGTCAAGCTCCACAAGAACGTGGTGGCGAAGGCGACGATCAACGTCGTGTCCGCCTAACGATCCATGGCCGGCACGGAATCAGCCTATGCGTCGCGCCTGCGGCGCAAGTATGGGGTTGAAGATGAGTTGAACCGGTACGTCTCGGCACTCTACGAGATGCTGGCGAACGTCCTAGGCCAAGACAAACTCGTTCTCCGTGCCGGCAAAGTGAGCGCATTGAAAATGATGCGCTCGCAGCATCTTCCGGACCGGCTCTGCGCGCTCTCACGTCTGGTCTTCGAAGATCCGACGATCGAGCGTGCCACGACCCGTGCGCAGCAGCGTAAATCGATCGCCGAGATCGAGGAGACGCTCGCCGATCTGCTTGCGCAGAAGACGGTCGAAGACTCGATCGAGCGCAAAGTCTCCGAGAAGATGAACGCGCGCCACCAAGAGTATCTCAAAGATCTCAAACTCGAGGCGCTGCGCGAAGATTCCGGACCCGAAACCCCCGCGACCGAAGCCAAACTGCAAGAACTCGAAGCGCTGTCGCAACGGAGTCTTGCCGCATCGGCACTCCAGCAGCTTCGCCCGCAACGGTTGAGCGAAATCGTCGGCCAAGAATCGGCGATCAAGGCGCTCGTCGCCAAGATCAGCTCGCCGTACCCGCAGCACGTCATCCTCTACGGGCCGCCGGGCGTCGGCAAAACGACCGCGGCGCGCTTGGCGCTCGAGCTTGCCAAGTCGCGCGCCTACACCCCGTTTGCAAAAGATGCTCCGTTCGTCGAAACGAGCGGCACGACGCTTCGTTGGGATCCGCGCGAAACGACGAACCCGCTCTTGGGAAGCGTCCACGATCCGATCTATCAGGGCAGCCGCCGCGAGTTTGCGGAAGCGGGCATTCCGGAGCCGAAACTCGGCCTGGTTTCGCGCGCGCACGGCGGCGTGTTGTTCATCGACGAGATCGGCGAATTGGACGCGCTTTTGCAGACCCGGCTGCTCAAAGTGCTCGAAGATAAGAAGGTGACGTTCGAGTCGTCGTATTTCGACGAGAACGCGCCGAACGTGCCGGCATACGTGCGCCGCTTGTTTAAAGAAGGCGCGCCGGCCGACTTCATTTTGATCGGCGCTACGACGCGCGATCCGTCCGAGATCGATCCCGCCGTGCGTTCGCGCTGTGCCGAGATCTATTTCCAGCCGCTCACCCAGCATCAGATCGTCTCGATCGTCACCGGCGCCATCAAACGCCTTGGAGCCAAAGCCGCGCGCGGCGTGGCGCAGATGATCGCTTCGTACACGATCGAAGGCCGTAAGGCCGTGCAGATCGTCGCCGATGCGTACGGTCAAGCGCTCTACCGCATCGATCCAAAACGCAGCGGCGGCACGGTAACAATCACCGAAGACGACGTTCGCAGCGTCGTGCAAACGTCGCGCCTCGTACAGCATACCTTGGTGAAAGCGCGGGCGACCCGCGAGATCGGCAAGACGTTCGGGTTGGGCGTCCACAACTATCTCGGAAGCATCATCGAGATCGAGGCCGTTGCCTTTGCCGCCGCGCAGCCGGGGAAGGGCACCATTCGTTTTAACGATACCGCCGGATCGATGGCCAAGGATTCAGTCTTTAATGCAGCGAGCGTGCTGCGCGCGCAAACCGGAATCGACGTCAGCGATTACGACCTGCACATCAACGTCGTCGGCGGCGGTAACATCGACGGGCCGTCCGCCGGCCTCGCGATCTTCCTCGCGCTGTATTCCGCCATCTCGAAGACACCGCTGCCGCAGGACATCGCCATCACGGGCGAATTGTCGATCCAAGGCAAGATTCGAGCAGTCGGCGGCGTGATCGAGAAGCTGTACGCCGCTCGTCAAAGCGGCATGCGCGCGATGGTCTTACCGAAAGAAAACCTGCGTGAGGTTGATGCCTCGCTCGCGGGCGTCGATATCGTTCCGGTGGCTAACGTCGATCAAGCGCTCAAATTCACACTCACTCGCAAGAAATCCACAGCCCGCCCACAAGGCCGTTCACAAGCGGGCCGTCGTAAATCGCGCGCTCAACGATGAGCGTCTCTCACCTGCACACCGGATCGATCGATCGCATTCCGCCTCATAACCTCGAGGCGGAAATGGCGCTTATCGGATCGGTTCTCGTCGATCGCGAAATTATGGGCACCGTCGGCGAGATCGTGCGTCCGTCCGATTTCTACGCGCACGTGCACGAGACGATCTTTACCGTCTTGCTCGACCTTTTCGACCGTGGCGAACCGCTCGATAAGATTACGGTCGCCGAAGCATTACGCAATCGCGACCAGTTGGAGCGCGTCGGCGGCCTCTCGTATTTGAGCTCGCTCATGGATACCGTGCAGACCGCCGCGTCCGCAAAGTATTACGCGACGATCGTCCGCGAAAAGGCCGTTTTGCGTTCGCTCATTCACGCGGGCACGCAGATCACGCAACTTGGCTACGAAGCCGAAGAAGACGTGGACGCGGCGCTGGACCAATCGGAACAGCTGGTCTACTCGATCGGCGAGCGGCAAATGTCGAGCGACTTCGTGCCGGTCAACCGGCTGATGAAGGAGACCTTCGACTACATGGACCGGCTCTTCCACATGCGTGGGGAGCAAACGGGCTTGACGTCGGGTTTCCGCGACATCGACTCGATGACGACGGGCTTCCAACCCGGAAACTTCATCATTCTCGCCGCGCGCCCCGGTATGGGCAAAACCTCGTTCGCGCTCAACATGGCGGTCGCCGCTGCCGAACGCAACGAGCCGATCGCGTTCTTCTCGCTCGAAATGTCGAACAACGAACTCGTGCAGCGCTTGATCTGCGCCGAGGCACGGCTGTCGATGCACGATATGCGGCGGGGTAACATCAAGGCGCACCAATGGGAAGATATCGCGCGCGCGATGGGACGCTTAAACGAACTGCCGATCTATCTCGACGATGCCGGTGGTTTGAGCGTGACCGAAGTGCGCAGCCGCTGCCGCCGCTTGAAGTCCACGAGCGGCCTCGGCGCGGTCTTCATCGACTACTTGCAGCTGTTGCGTCCGGGCATTCTCGCCAAGAACGCGAATCGCAACGAAGAACTCTCCGAGATCTGCCGCACGCTCAAAGTAACGGCGAAGGATCTCGGCGTGCCGATCATCGCTCTCGCACAGCTCAATCGCGGCGTCGAATCGCGAAACGACAAGCGTCCGATGCTCTCGGATTTGCGCGACTCCGGATCGCTCGAACAGGAAGCCGACATGGTGTCGTTCCTCTTCCGCGAGGGCTATTACAACAAGGAAGCCCCCGAGGCGGATGTCACGGAGTTCATCATCGCCAAGCACCGTAACGGCCCTACCGGCACCGTACGCTTGCGCTTCCAAGAGCAATACACGCTCTTTGTTCCCTACGCGGACGAGACGCAGTTCCCACAGCCGTAACGCTTGCGCGTTTACGCTTCGTCTTCTTCGTCGCGTAGTTCTTCGAAAAACTCGGCGGCGGTATCGCGGAGGACGTCGAGCAGACGGCCGAAGTGTCCGCGCACTTCCTCCGCTTCGTTGATGCAGAGCTCCACGGTGAAGAGCACGTCGCGCTCCTCTTCCCAGAGCGCGGTCTTCACGAATTTCTTGCGAACGTTGAGCGCGTTGGCGACGTCGAGAGCGTCGTAAATCTCGATTTCAGCCGGTAACGCCCATCCGGATCCGATCATGAGGAAGTTCGGATCGTCGCGATACGATACGACGAAGTAGCGGTCGCCTTCGCTTTTGAAGGCGACGCGGAACGCGTCCTCGTCGTCGTCGCGCGTGAAGAAGAGGCCCTCGTCGTCGAGCGCCGCTTCGACGGCCTTGAGCGGATCGCTCACTGATCACCCCGCATGAACGAGTTGATGAACTTTTCGGCGGCGGCTTTGCTTTCCGTGCGATCGACGATGCGTTCGATCGCGCTTGCGCCGGCTTCGCGTACGCGGCCCACCGTTTCCCAAAACGCATGCGTGAACGCCTCGGGTGAGCCCGGTTCTTCCTGAGCGCTGGCGACGAAGAGCCCTCCGTCGTGGGCCATGAGGAACGTGATGTCAGGGTAGTCTTCGTTCACGCGTTCGAGCGTCTCGGCGTTCTGACCGCGTTCGCGCGCCCAATCCGGCACCTCGTACGCCGTCGACACCATATACGTTCCCGGGTCGTTCTCGTACGTCGTCACCGAGAAGACTTGCCCGCGCGTGCGAAAGAGAATCTCGGTGATGCCGGCGTCATCGTCGACGGGAGCAATGTCGACTTTGTGCCCTTCGCTCTGAATAAATTGTGCGACGAGATCACGGACGAGCGGCATTGATGCCCTCGTCAATGTATGTCCGCGAGAGATGCACGTACTCTTCGGCCGCGATCTCGATCCACTTCTGCGCCTGCCCCTCGATCGGTTTTTTTACCTTCGCGGGAACGCCGGCGGCAAGCACTCGGTCAGGGATCTCCACGTTTTCACCGACCACGCTGCCGGCGGCGACGAGTGAGCCTTCCCCGATCGTGCTCCCGTTGAGCAGTACGGCGTTGCTTCCGATGAGCGCGTAGCGTTTGACATGGCAGTCTTCCATCACCGCGGCATGGCCCACAGTCACGTCGTCGTCGATCTGCGTGAGGTTGGTCACGTGGATGACGGCGTTGTCCTGGATCGACGTCCGCGCTCCGATCCGGATGGGCCCGTTGTCGCCGCGCAACACGGCGCCGAACCAAATGCTCGACTCCTCGCCGATCTCGACGTCGCCGATGAGGACCGCGGTTGGGGCGATGAACGCGCTCGGATGCACCTTCGGCGTTTTTCCCCGGTAACTGATGATCATGTGTTGAACCCTTACGCCATGCATCGTCACAACACCCCGCTACGAGGGGTCAAGGCAACCCCGAAGCCTGCGCCCGGTAACCCGAACTACAGTGCCGTGAATTACGAGTACGCGGGACGGGTCGGCCATGTCCACGAGGTCGTTGAGATCGACGGCCGCCAGCTGGCGAAGGTGGGCTTCGACGACCGTAAAATCGTGTATTACCTGCTCGAGGATCTCGAGCTCGACGCAAACGCGAAGCGCGGCACCTTTCACGACGCCGAGTAGATTCATCTACGCGTCATCGAGCCGTGCTAGTCTCCGTTTCGTCATCGCATTCGTCTTGTTTGTGAGGTATGTATGCCGATCGTTCCAGCTACCGTCGCGCAGCCGGTCAATCCCGGCGGCGGTTTCGATTACGTCGCAATCGACGCGGCGCGCCGCCGCGTATACGCCGCGCACGGCGGGGGCGGCGGCCTGCTGATTGCTGACGCGGATACGGGCAACGTCATCGGCATCGTCAAGGTCGGCGATATGGCGGGCGTGGCGGTCAATCCCGCAAACGGACACGTCTTTACGGGCAACGGCGATAGCCGCAGCGTCAGCGAAGTCGATCCCGAAACCCAACAGATTGTGCGCACGGTCGTGACGACCGGTCCGGTCGACGCGATTCAATACGACCCGGCGACCGAACGCATTTACGCCGATGAAGATGACGGCACGAAACTGTGGGTTATCGACGCGAAGTCATTCAAGATCGTTGCGACCGTTGCGCTCCCGGGACACAAGCCCGAGTACTTGGCGGTCGACCCGCAAACGCACGACGTCTATCAAAACATTGCCAGCGACAACGAAGTCGCTGTCATCGATTCCAAGCGGCTCAAGGTTACCAAAGTGTTCAAGACGCCCGAGCTTTCGAATAACCATCCCCTGCAGTATGACGCAGCGGATCGCGCGCTCTTGATCGGTGGCGAAAACAACACGCTGGCCGTGTACTCTCCGGCGGGCAAGTTGCTCTATAAGACCGCGATGCCGGGGCGGGTCGATCAATGTAACTGGGATCAGAGCCGGGGGTGGCTCGCCTGCGCGGGCGGCGGGATCAAGCTGTTCTCGTTCGACGGGAAGTCGGCGCCGAAGCTCCTTGCTTCGCACGAGATCGCTCCGGGCGTCCACACGACCGCGATCGATCCCACGTCGGGCACGATCTGGGTCGTGTGGGGGAACCGCACGTCGAACGACGCCTTCATTCAGGGCTTCACCTACAAGCCGTGAGGAGCCGTCGCAATCCATTCCGCTGACGGGCGCGCGTGCGCGACGACGGTGGCGATGATCTTGGGCTGCGCGGGGGTGATGGCGTGGCCAAAGGCGGCCGTCGCGAGCGACACGAGGATGGCCGAAGCCAGGAGACTCGAAGCGAACCGAAGCATCGTAGGCCCTTTCTCTTAAATAATTAGTTATTAGCTGAGTCCAGGCTACTCCCGTTCGCGGGTAAAGTCAACTAAATAATTAAGAGACAGGTTAGAGCCGGCGTTACGCCTCGGGCTCTCGCACCGCCTACTCAAAATCGGGTATGTCGATGGCCCCTCCTCCGCAGTTAGGCTCGCACTGTGGAGGAGGAACACCATCGATGAAACGACTTGCTACCGCGGCGCTCGCGCTGAGCGTCGTGTTGCCCTCGTGCGCAGGCCATGGCGGCTCGGCACTTCCGGCAAGCCCGGCCAGCCCCGGGACTCAATCGAAGGCCGGCGCGCGGACGACCCG
>DASSZO010000068.1:0-9324 GCA_035702815.1 Candidatus Aquilonibacter sp.
CGAGCCGTCGGACTGGGGATAAATGGCCGGTCCCGCGTCGGTCTCCACCGATACCAAAGACGCGCTCGCGCGCGAGACGCCGGGTGCTTCGCACTGCCGCTCGGCGCTGATCTCGGGCCTCGCGCTGTACGGTTCCGACGAAGCACGCGAGCATTTCGTCACGCACCGCAATTCGATCGCGCGCCTCTTCTGGTCGTTGCTTGACGACCGCAAACATCATCCAATCCAATCGCGCAGCGCAACGCGTCTTGCACATCTCCCCACCTTTGCCATCGAACTTCCGCCCGCGCTACGCGCGATCGCGCCGAAGCCCTCGAATAAATGCGACCGGCTCATGGAAATTCGCGCGGCGTTTTTGGCATGCGGCTCGCTCGCGGCCGGTACGCACGGCTATCATCTCGAATTCGTTGTGACCGACGAAACGCTGGCGGAGCGATTGATCTGGACGCTGCGCAGCACGGGGCGCGCGCCCAAACGCACCGTGCGCAAGCGGCGTCACGTCGTGTACTACAAAGATTTCGAAGCGATCGTCGACGTGCTCACGCTCATCGGCGCGTTCGCCGCCGTCCTCCATCTCGAAGACGTGCGGGCACTGCGTGAAACGAAAAATCGCATCCATCGCCTCGTCAACACCGAAGCCGCAAATCTGGACCGCGCCGCGTCGGCAGCCGCGACGCAGCGCCGGACCATCGAGTTCCTGGCGAGCGCATATGGCCTCGCGAACCTCTCGCCGCCCCTGCGAGAAATAGCGGAGCTGCGACTTGCGTATCCGGACGAATCGCTCGCCGAGCTCGGCGCGCGCTGCAATCCGCCGATCGCGAAGCCGAGCGCCAGCAGCCGGCTGAGTGCCTTGACGCGGCTGGCGGGTACGATCCGCGCGGGAAGGGCTGCGCCTGGCAGGCCAGGTAAACCCTAATTTCCCCGAGCTTCCCGGCTCTACAAAGATTACTCTGCTACGGAGATTTGCATGCGCATCGGAATCAACGGCTTCGGCCGCATCGGACGGAACTTCGCCAAGGCACTGATCGAGCGGCACCCCAATGTCGAGATCGTCGCCGTCAACGACCTCACGAGCGCCGCCGAGTGCGCGCATCTCTTCAAGTACGACAGCAACTACGGCAGCTTCGACGGCAACGTGACGTCCGAGGGCGACACGATCCACATCGATAACCGCCGCATCAAGGTACTCGCCGAGCGCGATCCGGGCAAGCTCCCGTGGAAGGACCTCGGCGTCGACGTCGTCATCGAATCGACCGGTCTCTTCACCGATGCGGAAAAGGCGCGCGCACACATCACGGGCGGCGGAGCCAAGAAAGTGATCATCTCGGCGCCGGCCAAGGGTGAGGACGTCACCGTCGTGCTCGGCGTCAATCAAGACGCGTACGATCCCGCCAAGCACAACATCATCTCCAATGCGTCGTGCACGACGAACTGCCTCGCGACGGCCGTCAAGCCGATCGTCGATCATCTCGGCTGGGTCAAAGGCTTCATGACGACGATCCACTCGTACACGAACGACCAAAACATTCTCGATGCGCCGCACAAAGATATTCGCCGCGCGCGCAACGCCGCGACCAACATCGTGCCGACGAGCTCCGGCGCGGCAAAAGCGCTCTATCTGACGATTCCGGAAGTCAAAGGCACGTTCGACGGTTTCGCGCTGCGCGTTCCGACGCCGACCGTCTCGATGGTGTACCTCGTCGCGCAGGTCAAGAAAGAGACGACGCGCGATGAAGTCAACGCGATCCTGCGCAAAGATGCCGAAGGCGCGCTGAAAAACTACGTGCAGTACACCGAGGAAGAGCTCGTGTCGAGCGACTTCAAGCGTTCGCCGTACAGCTCGATCATCGACGCGAAGCTCACCCAAGCCAACGGCGACATGATTCAGATCTGCGCGTGGTACGACAACGAGTGGGGTTACTCGTGCCGCCTCGCCGACCTGACCGCGATGATCCTCGACAAGATCCCCGCGAACGCCTAAAAGCGAGCTTCCGGTGAAATTTCGTACGCTGAACGACCTCGACGTTCGCGGTAAGCGCGTATTGGTTCGCGAAGATCTCAACGTCCCGATGGCCCTTCGACAAGCTCAGGGTGACAAGAGCGGAGCTCAGGGTGCCCTTCGACAAGCTCAGGATGACAGGGTCGTCGCAGATTATACGCGGATCGATGCGGCGATTCCGACCTTGCGCGCGCTGCTGGATCGCGGCGCGCGCGTGGTCGTGCTCTCGCATCTCGGCCGTCCCGACGGGCAAGTCAATCCCAAATACTCGCTGCGTCCCGTGGCCGCCGCACTCTCCGAGCGGCTCGGCACGCCCGTCGCCTTCGCGGACGACTGCGTCGGACCGCAGGCTCAAGCGGCGGTGCAAGCGCTGACCGACGGCTCGATCGTTCTGCTCGAAAACGTGCGCTTCCACAAAGAAGAGGAAAGCAACGATCCCGCGTTCGCCAAAGAGCTTGCGTCGCTTGGCGAACTCTACGTCAATGACGCGTTCGGAACGGCACATCGCGCGCACGCATCGACCGAAGGCGTCGCGCATCTGCTTCCCAATGCGGCGGGACTGCTCATGGAAGCCGAGCTCGCGGCGCTCGCGCGCTTGACCGCGCATCCGGAACACCCGTACACGTGTGTGATCGGGGGCGCGAAGGTCAAAGATAAAGTCGGCGTCTTCACGTTCCTCATGAAAGTCGTCGATGCATTTTGCGTCGGCGGCGGCATGGCGAACACGTTTCTCGCGGCGCGCGGCACGAACGTCGGACGCTCACTTCGCGACGACGACCTGGGGCCGGCGAAGCAAATTCTCGAGCTGGCCGGCCATCACGACATCACCCTGCATCTTCCGGTCGATGCGGTCGTCTCGACGTCATTCGATAACGATGCCGGCGCGCACGTGGTCGACATCGAGAACGTCGGCGATTCGATGATCCTCGATATCGGCCCGAAGACGGCGCAAGCGTATGCCGAGGTCATTCGTAACGCGAAGACGATCGTCTTCAACGGCCCGATGGGCGTCTACGAAAAGCAAGCCTATCAGGATGGCACGCGCGTAGTCGGCGCCGCGATTGCCGATGCAACGCGCAGCGGCGCGACGAGCGTCGTCGGCGGCGGCGATGCGGCGGCGGCCGCGCACATGCTGGGCTTTGCCGATGCCATGACGCACGTTTCGACGGGCGGCGGCGCGACGCTCGAGTTCCTCGAAGGCCGGACGCTTCCCGGCGTTGCCGCGCTCGAGCGTTCCTGATGCCGCGGACGATCGTCGCCGGCAACTGGAAGATGCACAAGACCGCGGCGGAGACGCGAGCGTTTCTCGACGCGTTTCTGGCCGAAGCACCGTCGTTTCCGCCGTCGGTAACCGTCGTGATCGCGCCGCCGTTCACGGCACTTGCCGCCGCTCACGACATGTTACAGAAGACCGATCGAGTCGCGCTTGGCGCGCAGAACGTCCATTGGGAACTGCAAGGCGCTTACACCGGCGACATCAGCGTACCGATGCTGCTCGAACGCGGCGTGACGTACGTGATCGTAGGCCACTCCGAACGCCGCGCGTACTTCAACGAACTCGATCGCACGGTCAACCTCAAAGTAAAGACGCTGCTTGCACGCGGCATCACGCCGATCGTCGCCGTCGGCGAAACGCTCGAAGAACGTGACGCCGGCCAAACCGATGCGCGCGTCGTCAGCCAAACGCGGGAAGCGCTCGACGGCCTCTCCGATGCCGACGTCTGCCGCGTCGTCATGGCGTACGAGCCGATCTGGGCGATCGGCACCGGGCATAACTGCGACGCAGCCGAGGCCGATCGCGTGATGGGCGCCATCCGCGCGTGCATTCCGGCGCTGCGCGACGTTCCGATTCTCTACGGCGGCAGCATGAAAGCCGATAACGTCGCCGGGTACATGCAGCAGCCGAACATCAACGGCGGACTCGTCGGCGGCGCCTCGCTCGACCCCGTCACGTTCGCCACCCTCGTGCGCAACACGAACCCTTCGACAAGCTCAGGATGACAGAGATTGAATAAGCCGATCGTTCTTGCGGTTCTCGACGGGTGGGGTTGCAGCAGCGCAACGCATGGAAATGCGATTGCGGCTGCGACGCTGCCGCACTGGAATGCCTTCTTCGAACGCTATCCGTGGACGATGCTCGAAGCCTCCGGGGAAGCCGTCGGACTGCCCAAAGGCATCATGGGCAACAGCGAAGTCGGCCACATGAATCTCGGGAGCGGACGCGTCGTACCGCAAGGCGTCGTCGTCATCGATTCGGACATCGCGTCCGGAGCGTTTGCACAAAACGCGACGCTGCACCGGTGCATCGATCACGTCAAAGCGAGCGGCGGCATGCTGCACTTGATGGGGCTGCTTTCGGACGGCCAAGTGCACAGCTCGATCGAGCATCTCTTTGCGCTCATCGATGCGGCGGTCGCCGCGAACGTGCCGTTTGCGATTCACGCCTTCCTCGACGGCCGCGACACCCCGCCGCGATCGGCCCTTACCTACATCGAGATGCTGGAAGAGAAACTCGCCGCGGTCGGACGCCAGGGCGCAATCGCGTCCGTCTGCGGGCGCTTCTATGCCATGGATCGCGATAAGCGTTGGGAACGCACGCAGCAAGCGTATGAGATGTTGGCCCGCGGCACGGCGCCCCATCGCGCGCCCGATGCGGCCGCAGCCGTGCGCGCCGGATACGATCGCAACGAGAACGACGAATTTATCGTCGCCACGATCGTCGGCGAACCGCGTCCCGTGCGCGACGGCGACGCATGCATCTTCTTCAACTTCCGCCCTGACCGCGCGCGTCAAATGACGCTGGCGTTCAACGGCGACGCATCCGTGCCGTTCGATCTCGTCAAGTACGGCAACCTCATCTTCGCCACGATGACGAAGTACGATGAGACGTATCCCAATCCGGTGTTGTTCGGCCCGCGTCCGCAGTTCGACACGTTCGGCGAGATCGTCGCGCAGGCCGGGCTCTCGCAACTGCGACTGGCGGAAACCGAAAAGTACGCGCACGTAACGTATTTCTTCAACGGTGGGCGTGAAGACGTCTTCGCGGGCGAGGATCGCAAGCTGATCCCGTCCGATCGCAGCGTCGCTACGTACGACCTTGCGCCGGCGATGCGCGCCGACGAAATCACCGACGTCGCGGTCGACGATATCGCACATCGGCGTCACGACGTGATCATCATGAACTACGCGAATGCCGACATGGTCGGCCACACCGGCATGTGGGAACCGACGATCGAAAGCGTCGAGATCCTCGACCGCTGCCTGCAGCGTCTCTCCGACGCGGTACTCGCGGCGGGCGGTTTGCTTGCGATCACGGCCGATCACGGAAACGCCGAAGAAAAGATCGACAAAGACGGCAATCCGCTCACAGCCCACACGACCAATCCGGTCCCGTTCATCCTCATCGGCGACGGTATTTCCGGCACGCTTGCGCCCGGTGGAAAACTCGGCGACGTTGCGCCCACGCTGCTCTCGATGATGGGGCTGCCGGTGCCCAAAGCGATGACCGGATCCAATCTCTTCACGCCCGACGCCGTCGCGTCAGGAGGCTCGCGTTGATCGATCGCCGCGCTCCCAACGATAAGCTGCTCGCTCACGACGCGTCGCGCGTCGAAGAGGCGGCGGGCGGTCCGGTCGACGTCGCGGTCGTGCTCGGCAGCGGTCTTTCGTCGGCGCTGCGGGATCGCGCGGACTGGACCTCATTGCCCTACGATACGATGTTGGGCATGCCGGTCGCCGCGCTTCGCGGGCACGCAGGCGAAGCGCTCGTCGGAACGTGGCACGGCAAGCGCGTCGTCGCGTTCGCCGGACGCGTGCATTTATACCAAGGATTCTCGCCCGTCCAAGTCACGGTCAACGTGCGCCTCGCCGCTGCGGCCGGCGCCAAAGTGGTGATTCTCACCAACGCGGCGGGCGGCATCAATACCGCGTTCGCCGCCGGCGATTTGATGCTGATCTCCGACCACATCAACCTGACCGGACGCAATCCGCTCATCGGCTGGCCGCATGAGAATCCGTTCCTCGATATGAGCGATGCGTACTCGTCGCGATTGCGTGCACTTGCCAAGAGCATCGCGAAGCCCGAAGCTCGCCTGCGTGAAGGCGTCTATGCCGGGCTACAAGGACCGAGCTACGAGACCGCCGCGGAAGTGGAATATCTGCGCCGCATCGGTGCCGATGCGGTCGGCATGTCGACCGTGCTGGAAACGATCTTCGCGCGGTTCATCGGCATGGGCGTGCTCGGTTTGAGCTTAATCACGAACGTCGCCGGCGCCAAGGACACCAATCACGCCGACGTGACCGCGATCGGGCACGAGCGCAGCGGCGCGATGGCCGACCTCATCGGCGAGTTTATCGCGAAGCTCTAATTCCAGGACGGCAGCCAGAGCCGCTGCGCGCGCGCATCGGACGAGATCGCAACGCCGGCGAGGATTGGATAGAAGTAGACGAACGCGGCGGCAATAACGGCGAGATAGCCGATCGTAACCGTCAGCGCGGCTGCACGGTTGCGATCTTTGAGCCGATTCCAAATCCACATAACGACGGCCGCATTGCAGACCGCAATGAGTGGAATGTCGACGTAGAAGTGATAGATCCACGCGATGCGCGGTGATTTCGCCCACGGCAACCACTGCAGCAGATACGCGAGCACGACGAGTCCGAGCGCCCGATTGCGTTCGCGAATCGCGAGAAACGCCGCGACCGGCACGCCGATGAGTCCCGTCCAGAGCAGCAACGGATTGGGCAGTGCGTAGATCACTTTGGCCATCGCGACGCCATTGACGACCGGATAGCTTGCGTAGTAGAGAACGGGGCGGAGATCGAGCGGCCACGTCCACCAGAGCGACGCGTACGGATGCGTGGCAACGAGATGCGCGTGGTACATGTACGCGCCGACTTGCATATCGATCACGTTGGTCAACGTGTAGGGTCGCGGCGGCAGCGTCTGCAGATCGCGCAGGCCGATGAAGTGCGGAATGTACGCCAGCGCATAGACGATTGCAATCGCCGCGATGCTTACGGTTACGACCGCATCGACCGGGAAGGGCGACGGACGGTGGACGCGCCATGCCCGAATCGCAGCATATGCGACGACCACCGTGGCGACCCCGTACGCCATGACGCCGTACCACTTGCTCGCAACGAGCGTCGCGCCGGCGAACGCGAAGAGCAGCAGCCAGCCGGTCCCGGCCGGGCGGGTGCGGATCAGCCGCCACGCGCCGTACAGGCCGCACGCGAGCGCGATCGCGACGACGATCTGCGCGTACCGGGCATCACCGGGAAAGCGGAGCAGGGTCGCCACGATCGCGACGACCGCGGCAACCGCTGCGGCGATGATGCCGTCGCGGACGCGCAACGCCGCCCCCGGCGGCATATCGGCGACCGCATCCCAATACCGGCAGAACGCGTAGAGCGTCAGCAGCGAAAAACAGACCACGTACGTCTCGGGCGTCGCGATGCGCGACTGCACGAAGTGCAGCCCGTCACAGGCGAACAAAGCGGCGGCGTATGCGGCAAAGAGCGTCGATCCGAGCACACGACGCGCTAAAACGAAGGTGAGCACGACGGCTACCGCGCCCGCAACGACGCCTAAAAACCGCCATCCCCACGAGGTATCGCCGGCGGGCAGCCCGCCGAAAAGCATGACCGAGAGCGTGATGAGCAGCTTGGTGACCGGAGGATGCGTACTCTCGTAGATGTAGCGCCGCTGCAGATACTCTTCAGCCGCGCGCGCGAAGTAGACTTCGTCGAAAATCTTTTCCGGCGGCAGCCAATAGTTCACAAAGAGCAAGACGAACGAGGCAAGACCGAGCGCGCACGCAACGGCCGCATCACGAGAGCGAAGCAGCACCGACATCGCAAGACAAATAGGAAATGGCGTTCACGAGTGCCTGCTCCTGATTGGCCGATCTAGCGGCATGCTCGGCATCCTTTAGATGCAAAATGCCCCTAGGAAAACGTTCAGGAACTGTTAAGCTAGCGGGTACCAACAACACCAGTCTGTGGAGGACAGTGCTTGAACGTCTCGGTTCGTCTCATTCCGGCGGCCATTGTGGCCGCACTCCTTGCCGCCTGTAGCGGCGGCAATTCGGGCAGTCCCTCGATTCCGCAATCATCGATTCCTCAGGCAAAACCGCAACAGCCGTCGGTCAACGCGTTCAGCGTGGTCGAAGACGGCGTCGCCATTCCTGGTACGCACATCTATCCCTCGCGTGAGAACACCGGTGTGATCGCAATGGCACACGGCGGCGGCTCCACGGCTGCCGGCAACCTGATCTACGGCGGCGGCCCGGTTCAACGCAACGCAAAAGTGTACTTGGTCCTGTGGAAGTTCGGCAGCAACGATCCCTACGGTGAGCAAGCCCGTTTGACGAGCTTCATCCAGGGGCTCGGGGGCAGCCAATGGGCGAGCAGCCAGACGCAGTATTATGACAACACGGGTAACATCGCAAACGATCTCGCCTACGGCGGCTCGTGGAACGATAACACCAACAGCATTCCCTCGCGTCCCAGCCAGAGTGCCGTTGCCGCGGAAGCTGCTCGCGCAGCTGCGCACTTCGGCGACTACTCGGTGAACGCGATGTACTTCATCGCCCTTGAAAAAGGCCACGATCCGTCCGGTTTCAAGACGCAGTGGTGCGCCTTCCACAGCACGACGTCGGCCAACGGCTCGACGATCGCCTACACCGACTTCCCGTACACGACGGATGCCGGAACGAGCTGCGGTTCGAACTCGGTTAACGCCGGCAGCGCGGGCACGAGCGATGGCGTCACGATCGTGGGCGGCCACGAAATCTACGAATCAGTGACCGATCCGCATCCGTCGAGCGGCTGGGTCGATTCGAGCGGCGCCGAGAATGGCGACAAGTGTGCATGGAAGAGCCTGCAGAACACCTCGTTCTCAACCGGCACCTTCCCGACGCAACCGCTGTGGAGCAATAGCGCAGGCGGATGCGTCCAGTAGTTCGCTAAGAACCTCAGGGCATGAACGAGGCTCGCGCGATGCGCGGGCCTCGTTTTATTTACTGCAAGCGATAGCTGCCGGCCGGATCGATCGTGACGCGTGACGTCCCGATGAGTGTGCTGCGGATGCGATGATCCCAGAAGGTGAGGATCGTGACGAACACGGGCTTGAGGCGGGTGAGCACGTCGCGCGCGCGCGTCGACACCGTGATCGCGTCTTTGACCCACTGCGGGTGGTCTCGCGGCAGCAACGATGAATCGAAATCGAGCTCCAGGACGGGCGCAACAACCTGCGACGCTTTCTGGAGCGACGGGTCGGCTCCGAGCGGCTGCCGCTCGCGGACGTGCTCGCGTTCAACGCG
>DASSZO010000166.1:0-6605 GCA_035702815.1 Candidatus Aquilonibacter sp.
CGATCGCCGCCGCCGGCGAGGTGAACCTCATTACGATTCGCCAGTGGAGCGAACGCGAAGGCGAGGCCGCCGCTTTCGAAGAGTTTTTATCTTACCTCTCGTCCCGGGCGGGTGTTGGTAGCAATAGCACAAATGCCTAAACCTAGCCCGCTCAGATACCACGGTCTATACAAGCCCGAAACTCAGACTCACGAACCGTGAACATCGGCGAGATCGTATCACGCTACAAGAGAGCTTCTCACTATCCCGTCTCACCGAGTTTTGAAATCTGAGACGACCTCATTTCATGTAATGCGGGGATTGACACATCATCTCCGGCACAATTGCCAGCAGGCGGCGTAACGCACGCGCGACTTCTTAGACGACCCTGCTAGTTGCGCAGAGGTATATCCGGTTGCTGGGCTGTCGGCGACTGACATCTTACGCCGACCTCCGTTCGCAGATACCTTTCCCCCGATCAGGACAGGTACGACGTGCGGCGGCTGGCCGTATTCGACCCCAATTGTGCGATATAGTTCGTTCGCGTCCACGTTTCGAACCAGCAAAGTGCCCGGCTTCACCCTTAGAACGATCTTCGACACGAAGGAACCGTAAGAAATCACCAGAGTGTGCTCTCCTGACTCCACGCCGTCGAAATAAAACGCTGTTCCATCCACCACAGCGGCACGGCGAACTTTTGGCGACAATTGCTCATAGACCACTGCACCGGCAAAAGGAAGGCTTCCAATAATCGACTGCCCCCAGTGGCCCGCCTGAATTGTTTTGTTCTGTACGACCGCCACGACCGTTCTCTCATGTCCACTAAGCACAGCCACATGTATGACCGCAGAGCAGTCCGCTGTTGAGAGGAGTACCTTATATTGACCTTGAGGTAGCACCACGCGCGCGTTCCAGATGCTTCCCGTTTTTCGCGACCAGGCGAAATGCGCCGATGGAAGCGAACTAATTTGAGCGTTGGGTACGTCGCCCGAATCGGCACTACACTCAAGCGCAACTACGTGGAGAGCGCCGGGAGCCGCGTCGTTGAGCTGACTCGAAACTCCAAGCAGCAGCAAAGCTAGTAGGCACGGATGGAGTGTCCTCATAGTGAGATCATACCACCATAAACACACGCGTCTTCTCTAGCGGCACGGCTCACGTCGCCTCTATTCAACCACCGATAGGCAACGAGTTTGATGCGATCGTTCACCATGAGCCAGACGAGCGCGTATCCCCAGACGAAAAGCGCGAGCTTCCACCCAATCGGCGACATGAAGAGGCCGAAGACGGCGATCGCCGTCGCCAACACCTGCGTCAGCAACACCGCTCCGAGGAGGATCGGTGCCGGTCGCGATCTCCAGAACGGCCCGCGTGTTCGCGTCACGAAGATCGTCAAGTGGCCCGCGACGGAAAGCTTGAGGTACATCAACGTCTGAACAGCATCGCGACTGAGGTGCAGCACGGCCTCGCCGAGATAAAAAAGCCCGAAGGAGGCGACGACGCCCGCGACGCCGAGAGCCGTCGCAACCGTCAGTACCTGATGCATATTCCACTTTTCCGGCTGGTTCGAATAGCGGACGCGATCGTAGGCGATCGACAGAATGGCGCCGTCGTTGAGAATCGCGATGAGAACGATCATTACCGCCGTTACCGGATAGAAGTTGAACACGAGGATCGAGAGCGTCATGAAGAGCAGAACGCGGATCGTTTCCGCGATCCGGTAGGTCGCATAGCTCACCATGCGCTGAAAGATCTTGCGGCTCTCCTTGATTGCCTCGAGGATCACCGATAGGCCGGGCGTCATCAACACGATCGCGGCGGCAGCGCGCGCCGCGTCGGTAGCACCGGAAACCGCAATCCCGGCATCGGCCTTCTTGAGGGCAGGCGCGTCATTGACGCCGTCACCGGTCATGCCGACGATGTGGCGGCGCTTCTGCAGTTCGTCGATGATGAGGAATTTATGCTCGGGAAATACTTGTGCGAACCCATCCGCGCGCTCAATGGCGTTTCCGATCGCCCCATTCTCGCCCGCCCTGGCGTCGGTGAGCTGCGATGCGTCGAGGATGTTCGTACCGAGTCCGAGCGTCCGTGCCGTTTCGCGCGCAATCGGAAGTTGATCCCCTGTGACCATTTCCAGACGTATGCCCATGGTATGGGCAGCCTCGATGGTGGCTTTTGCATCCACGCGCGGCGGATCGTAGAGGGACAGGATGCCGAGAAGGCGCCACGATCCATCGGAGTCCCTGCGCGCAACGCCGAGGGAACGATAACCGCGTGTTGCAAAAGCATCGATTGCAGCATCAACATCGGCATGCGCGTCGCCCAGATCGCTGCATAAGCTCATCACAACTTGCGGAGCACCTTTGGTCACGTTGTACGACGCGCTTCCGTTATGAACCGTCGCTTCGCTGCGCTTGTGAACCGGGTCGAACGGAACGAACCGGACGACGCGAACGCCGGTGAGTCGACTCTCGCGAGCGGCTGCGAGAACGGCATTGTCGATCGCATCCGCGTCGGCGGCCTTTGAGGCAAGGGCCGCCGCAGCAATGACCTCATCGGCGCTTACACCCGGCATGCAATATGTTTCACCCAACGTGAGCGCGTTCTGCGTGAGCGTTCCCGTTTTATCGGCGCAGAGCACGTCGACGCCCGCGAGTTCTTCCATCGCCGAAAGACGCGTCACGATGGCCTTGCGCTTGGCGAGATTACGCGAACCGACGGCCATCGTCACGGAAAGGACGGCGGGCATGGCCACGGGCACCGCGGCGATCGTAAGAATAAGCGCAAACTGCAGCGTTGTGAGGATCGGATCGCCTCGCACGACGGCCACCATCAAGATAAGAGCGACCAGAACAATGGCGATAGCGATGAGATAGTTGCCGATCCGCAGTACCGCGCGCTGAAAGTGGCTGACCGTACGTGCGCTTTCGACCAAACGGGCCGTCTTTCCAAAGTAGGCTTTCGCACCGGTAGCAACGACGGTCGCGTCGCTCTCACCTTGTTTTACGATCGAGCCCGAATACACGTCATCGCCCGTCTTGCGTTCCACGGGCAACGATTCGCCGGTCAGCGTCGACTGATCGACTTCGATCGGGCCGCCTTCGAGCAATCTGGCGTCCGCGGGTATGATGTCACCGATGCGAACGTGAACGAGATCGCCGGGAACGATGTGCGCCGCTGGAATCGTGATCCACGCTCCGTCGCGCTTCACCCGTGCGTGCCAGGCTAGGGTCTTCTTTAAGGCCGCGACGGCGTTGCTCGCCTGAAACTCTTCCCAAAAGCCAACGCCGGCGTTTATCAACAGCAGCGCCAGGATGATGCCGAAGTCGTCCCAGTGGCGCACAAGCGCGGACAATGCGGCGGCGGCTTCGATCATCCATGGAATGGGGCCCCAAAAATAGGAAAGAAAGCGCCGAAAGGGGTCGATCGTTTCTTCCGGAAGCGCATTTGGGCCGTAGCACAGGATGCGCCGCTCGGCTTCGTTTGCGCTCAAGCCCTGTTGTTCGTCGCTAGTTGCCAACATGCTCGACGCGAAGTGCTCGAACGCCGCCCTTTTCGAATATCGTGCCGCGCAGCGTAACGTGCGATCCTATCTCACTGCAAAGGGCGAACATCCCGGTCGACGGGGCATCCGTGACCAGCAGATAGACCGTGCCGCCGCTCGTGACCAACCCCAGGGCCGACCGGCATCCGTTCATGGCTCCGTGTGCACCGTAGCCGCCCATCATACCGCCATTGCTCATGCCATACGCGGAGCCGTTGCCCATCATCGCACCCATATTGAAGGTCGTCGCGGTTCCGTCGCCGCTGATGTAGGAGGCGATATTAACTACGGTTCCCGAGACCGACGTGGTACTCGCGAACGCAGTCGTCGCGCTCAATGCTAACGCGGCGATTAATGCCGCAAACGCTCGTTTTTGCATGAAATCTGCCCTCCGCAACTATTGATAGCAAGGGTGTGCGAAAGCAAAGGGAAACTGGATTCACGGGATTTTCCAAATGCGCGCGATTCGCGCATGGCCGCATTACCGGAACCGATTATGAGGCGGTGTTGATTCCGGAAGTGGACGCGAAACTGACCAGACACCACGACATAAAATGCTACTATGAGGTCGCTGCGGACGCGTCGTTCGATGTGGGTGCCGTATGGGACGACGCGAAGATCGGGATCGAGCATATGACGCGGTGGGCGCGGGTTGCCGTCGTCACCGACATCGAATGGCTCCGCAACGCAACGAATGCTTTCCGCTTCCTCATGCCTGGAAAGGTGCGGGTCTTCGAAAGCGCACAAGCAAGCGAAGCGAGACGCTGGATCGCGAGCTAACCCGTTCTTCTTCATTTTGTCACATCTCGGTGACGATTCGGCACTATAGTCGTGCAATGGGAACGGTCGACGCGCGGATTTCGCTGCACTGCCCGAAGCGTCTGGTGCTCGCCTACTTGAGCGAAGGCTTGAGCGCGGCTGCGCCCGGTAACCCCAAGCGCCTCGTGCTTCGGTCGCATCTCCCGGCCACGCACATCGAACTGGCCAAAGGCGTGGACATCGAATGTGAAGTCGAGGGCGACTTTTCGTGGCGCGTACGCTGGAAGCCCGAAGAAGGCGGCATGTATCCGGCTTTCACCGGACGACTATCCGTCGGCGACGACCCGCAGGATGGCCTCACGATCTTGCATCTGCGCGGCGAGTACGAAGCGCCGCTCGGAGAAGCGGGCGTTGTGTTCGACAAGGCGTTCGGCCATCGTATGGCTCATGATACGGCCGCCGAATTTTTGATGGACCTCGCGGGCACGATGCGCGCGCGTTACGCTTTCGAACAAGCAAAAGCTCTGTACGGCAGTCGCTAACGCCCGTCGCGCTGGGACGCGCGCAAATCGGCAGCGAATGTCGCTTGCATGGATGCTAGCGGCTTCATGCCCCACGGATATTGCCTACTCTGGAAGCCCGATCTCGTCACGCTGCACGTCGCCTCCGATCTCGGCATCGGCCTATCGTATTTCTCGATCCCGTTGATGCTGCGCTACTTCGTGCGCAAACGAACGGACGTGCCGTTCAGTTGGATCTTCGTGATGTTTGCCGCGTTCATCGGCCTATGCGGCCTGACGCATATCATGAACGTCGTGACGTTATGGGATCCGCTCTATTGGATCGACGGGTGGCTCAAGGCCGCAACCGCCGCCGTTTCGATCGCAACGGCCGTCACGCTCTTCCCGTTGATCCCGCGCGCGCTCTCGTTACGCAGCCCCCAAGAGCTCGAGGCCGTTAATCGCGAGCTGGAATCGCTGCTCGGCGAAAAGGAACAACTCCTGGCCGCGTACGCGCGCGAGCAGCACGTTGCGCTGACCTTGCAGCGCGCGATGTTACCGCAAACCGTGCCCACGATCGCCGGACTTCGCATCGATACGGCCTACGCCCCGGCGCAATCGGGCGTCGAAGTCGGCGGCGACTGGTACGACGCCTTCGCCGTATCGGATGAGTGTATCGCGTTGAGCGTCGGCGACGTTGCGGGGCATGGGTTGCGTTCCGCAACCGTCATGGGATCGATTCGTCAAGCGATTCGCGCGGCTGCCCGCGATGACGCGTCGCCAGCGAGCGTCCTCGCCCGCGCAAACCGCTGGCTGATGATTGAAGAACCGGGCACGATTGCAAGCGCGTTCTTTGGCCTGCTCGATCTGGGCTCCGGCGAATTCCGTTATGCGCGGGCGGGGCATCCTCCGACGCTGCTGCTTCGCGATGGAAGCGTGGAACGGCTCGAGGGACAAGGCTTGATGCTCGGCGTGACGCGTCTTGCGGAATTTGAAGAACAGCGCGCGCGGTTGGACGTGGGGTCGGCGCTCGTGATGTACACCGACGGGTTGATCGAGGTGCGGCGCGACCTTGTCGACGGCCTGAATCGATTGGAAGCGGCCGCCCATCTCGCGCATGCCGCGGGCGGCGAAAACATCGCGGAGTCGATTCGCGAGCACGTCTTCGGCGACACGCTTCCCTTCGACGACACGGCGATCATGTTCGTCGGGGTGACGGCGCTCGGCGCGCTCCCTGCAGTCGATCACCGGCGCAGTTGGACGATCGACGCAAAGAACGAGCGCACTGCCCATCAGACGCGGCGCGCGTTGATGTGGTATCTCGGACAATACGGCTCCGCCCGCTCCGATTTCGGCGGATCCGAAACGATCATCGGCGAGCTCCTCGGCAACGTGGCGCGTCATACTCCGGGCTTTGCCGAAATCACGGTGGAATGGCGCAACGGCCTCGCGACAATCGAAGTGCGAGACCACGGCGATGCGTTTACGATTCCCGCGACGGAGCCCGACATTCTCTCCGAAAGCGGGCGCGGGCTGCGCCTGATCCAGACGCTGGCAGAGTCGGTGATGATCGAACGTGCCGGGGATGGGAATAGAGTGAGGGTGGCACTACCGATCGCTCTTGAATGATCCGCGTCGGCACGAGCGGATGGGTCTACGGCGGCTGGCGCGAGCGCTTCTACCCGAAGGGCGTCCCGCAGCGCCGCTGGCTCGACTACTATGCGCAGCGCTTTGAGACCGTCGAACTCAACGCGACGACGTACCGCCTTCCCAAGCCGGAGCAGGTCTCCGCATGGTGCGCGACCGTTCCGCCGGACTTCAAA
>DASSZO010000192.1:0-7848 GCA_035702815.1 Candidatus Aquilonibacter sp.
CGGAATTTCCGAGGTTCCGCAGGGAGCTCGCCATTTGGATGACTGCGCGGCGACGCCGGATGCCCTCCAATCCCGCCTTGAGCGCGCGATCGTACAATGGAACGGCGCCGTCCGAATGCCCGGTCGAATCTTTCGCGCACGCGCGCTCGAAAAGTGCCCTCGGGTCGTCCTGCGGCAGTTCAGCCGCAAGACGCTCCATTTCAGCAACGAACTGCTCGTCCGTGTGTGCGTCGATCGATTCCCATAATCGTGCAACGCGGTCTTCCCACGCTTGATCGCTGGTCATAATTGGCGTTTCCTATCGGTCGAGCGAAGCAATAAACGCGTCGATGTCGTGTAGTACTTCAGCGGTGTTTGAGATGTAGACGAAGTGATCGGCGTTCGGAAGCACGACGACCTTCGCATTCGGTTGACCCTTCTTGAACGCTTGTATTTGCTTTTTCGTGAAAGTGTTCCACTCGTCGATATCGGTCTGCGAAATGCCGGGCTGCGGCTTCATGTCGGTGGGATAGGCAAAGAACGCGAGAATCGGCAGCTTGATGACGCTCTTGAAGTCACCGATATTGTTGTCGATTGCCTTGTCGATCGGTGACGGTGACGGATATCCCGGCGGCGGCGTTGAGGGCGGCGGCGTCGGAATTCCGGCATTGTACGCCTGATCGTAAGCGGCGTCGAGATAGATCAGCGCCGCCGCTCTATTGGGCGCGTTCGTGCCGATGTAGCTGAGCTCTTCGCCCGCGATCGAATGCCCGACGAGAATCGGCTTCTCGATGTGCAGTCTGTCGAGAACGGCGAGCACGTCTTCTCCAAGCCGCGCCGCATCGTAGTTCGCGGCCGTGGCTGGGGGCTTCGTTGAATTGCCGAATCCGCGGCGCGTTATCGCGTAGACGTGATACTTCTTGATGAGATCCGGGAGGATCGGGCGCCAGCCGCGGGCCGTTACGCCTTGCCCCGCAAGCAGCACGATGGGCCTTCCGGTTCCACCCCAATCGAGCACTTCGTCTCGGACGCCGGCCGCGACGGTGACGTACATGTCGCTTACCGGTGCGAACGCGTGAATGGCCACCGGCCCGGTGCGATGATAGATCATCGGAAGTTTGCCGAGGTCGACGCCCGACCAGAGGCCGGTGATGGATTTGCCGTCCTTGGAAAGCGTCGCGCGATAGATGCGATGATAGTCCATCCACGGATCCGTGTTCATGTCGAACTTCATCGTGACCGTCGACCCGTTGACGGTTACATTCCGGGTCGCGATCGGCACGTCGCTCTCTTGGGTGCTGTAAATCTTGACGTCGTAGACGCCGCCGCGTTTGCTGATGCGCATAACGCGCGGAAGTTTTCCGATGCCGGGGGCATTCAGGGTTCCTTGCCACGTCCCGGTAAGCTGTGGTGCGGGGGACGCGGCGAGAAGCACGATTGCCAGCGCGGCGATGAAGAAGCGCATGGGTGATCCTCCTTGACCCCCATACGTTGCGCGGTGCCGCTTGTTTCCCAGCCGACGTTCAGGCTGCGGGAGGCGGAAGAGATTTGTGGAGGCGTATCGTGTTGCCGTCGGCGTGCGGGCGTAGCTCGACCCAGTCACAGAGCTGGCGCATCATCCAGATTCCGCGGCCGCGTTCGCCGGTCGGCGCGGGCGGTTCGTAGCCATGAAGCGGATCGACGTTCTCATTGCCGTCGCTCTGCACGTCGCAGACGAGCTCGCGATCCGATGCGAACAGACGAATGGAACCCGACCCGCCGCCGTGCTCGACGGCATTAGCGATCGCTTCGCCCGCAGCGACGACGAAGTCGAACGAATCAAACGCGTCGAGACCAAAGTCGGCGCTTGCGAGTTGAATGAAGTGCCGAGCATCTCCGGTCGTTTCCTGCGAAAACTGCATGAAGGCGACGCCTTGCGCGGGCACATGGAGCGGGCGATCGATCCGGCTTTGCGCGTACACGGAGGGCGGGACGTATGCGGCGTTTTCGATGAAAAACCCGTCATGCGCGAGGTACGGATGCGAGACTTGCGCGCAACACGGCGCGACGTGTTCGAGGCTTGCATCGTAGGTGCACATCATGGTGAACGGATAGTCGCGAACCGCTCGATTTACGGCATTTTCGAAGAATTCCCAGCGCTCCAGACGGTCGCTGTGAATGGGAGCCGCAAGCGGTTCCCCGACGATTCGCAGCGAGGTGGCACCCTGCGCCTCGAGTTCGCGCCAAAAGGTGACGTATCGCGTCATCGCTCGCCCCGGCGCATCATACCACGATGGTGCATCTTCGAAGGTGATTCCCGAGGTGTGCGGCGGCAGCGCCGATGCGATCGCTTCTCGCGTCGCTGCGCTCGTAACGACCAACACGGGTTCTCCGGCGGAAAGCCCGGATTCGATGAACGGGATTGCATTCTCGAGCAGTGCCGTACGCGTGTCGTAGATGCAGGCGTAGTGACTGCTAGAGGACATCGCCGGCCTCCCGGATTTCAAGCGACGGCGGCAAGGTCGTTCTCAACGCGCGCAATAGGCGGGCGATGCGCGCATTGACGACAACCTCGATACCTCGTGCGCTTCGTTCCGACGCCGCCACGAGCGCGCCGAGCGACCCCGCATCGATGTACGATAGTGCGCGCAGATCGACAACCGGCCGGTCGATGCCCGGCGCAATGACGTTCGACAGCGCGGCGTGTAGCGCGCCGCGGGCCGCAATATCGAGCTCGCCCGTTAGTGCCAATCCATTGGGTGAATACGCACGCTCGATGCGGAGCCGATGAGATGCAAAAAGGGGGTCCGGGCGCGCGCCGATCGCATGGGCCTGCTCGAGCGCTTTGAGCGCTGCTGTGTCAAAAAGCCGGGTATCGTATTCACAAAGAACCGTCACGGATTCGCCGTGCAGCGCTTGGTCCAGCGTCGCTTCGTACTCGACTAACGGAAGAAGCGGCTGAGCCTGTGCGTGCGCGGCCCATGACATCTCGGCCGCGATCCGCAATCCGCCAAATCCCTCGGCTTGTGCGAGGCGCGCCGCCGCTCGGTAATGCGCTTTCATGCGGCTGCCCGAGAAGTGGCCGCCGCGCATGTAGGTGTGCGCCGAGTTTTCGACGATCAGTTGCCCGCTGCGAAGCGCGTCGCGCGACAACGATCCTAGCCGCTCGTACGACGGCGTCGCGATGCCGTCTCCGACGCAAAGCACGCGGTCGTTACGCCGTAGCCCCTCGGCGACGAACGGGACGACAGCATCGGTGCGCTCTTCCGACGAGGAGTAGAGCAGCAAGGCATGATCTCCATGGCGCAGCGCGCGCGATGGAACGGGGCGATGAGAAAGAGCGGGATCCATTCAAATGGACCGTTCCCACTCTTGCCGCGTTCGCCTTAGGCGTGTAACCGAGCGCTATGTATTATCGGGATGCGCGTCTTGGTACGCATCGACCGCTTCTTTGACGGCCTTTTCTTTGTCGTCGTTCGTCTGCGTGTTGCTGTAGAGCACCGCGCCAAAGCACGTGTAGACGCGCAGGGTGAACGTGTAGGCGTTGTGCGCGTGCAACCCGCCGACGTGTTTGGCGTCGAGCACGCCCGAAGCAATCGTATTGCTTCGATTCGTTCCGCAAATCGAATCGGCTTGCTTTGCGAGGTTCGTCGGATGGACGCTCGACATTGACGCTTTGTAGTACGCGTTCATTGCGCGAAAAAGATCGTCGGTCGAACGGTTCAGATCAGCCGCGGACGCGTTGCCGGTGAGATGGGCGACGATCATTGAGATTGGCGGCTTGGCGGGCGCCGGTGTCGCGGGGGCCGTCGCCGCGGGTCCCTTTGCTCCGCGCTTAAACAGGCCGCCCAGCACATTGCTCACGTTGTACGACGCGCCTTCGCTCGAAGACGGCGTCGGCGTCGCCTTCGTCGACGTGCTCACGACGCTCTGCGGACGGTCGATGCCCGCAGCCTGCTTGATGACCGTGTCCGCGGTGAGCGCCTGCGACGCGACATCGGGAACGTTCTGCACCTGCGTCGTCTGCGAGTACACGGCAATTTCGCTGTTGACGTCGACGATGCGCGCGACGATCGCGGCGATGTTTCCGATCGGTTGAACGAAGCCGCTGATGTAGTAATCGGCGTGCTGCGCGTGCGCGTACTTGGTCCAGTCCTCGCGCTTGATTTTTTCGGGAATCGGCAGCACTTTGAGGCCTCCCGCCTGCGTGAGGACCTGCTCGTAGATCTGCGCGATCGCGGTGCCCATCTTGGGATCGAGGTCGGTGGGCGTTTGGAAGGGGTAGATGATGACCGTCGGCGTCACGCCCGCCACGGTCGGAACGGCCGTCGGAGCGAAGGTCGCCTTCGGCGTAGGTGCGGCTTTGGGCTTAGGCGCAGGCGCGGGAGCGACCGCAAGCAGTCCAAAGCTCAGGCACAACAAGAACATACCGAAGGTCCGTCGCACGGCACTCCTTTTCGCTGATGGTTAGGAAGCTATTGTATGAACGAACGCACGGACGGCGTCGTTCGTCTCTGCCGGACGCTCAATGAAGAGCAGATGCCCGGCGTCAGGCACTATTCGCGCTTGGCCGCCTGGTATCCGGTCCGCGGCTGCAGCAGCGAACTTCGGCGGCACCATGACGTCCTTTTCGCCGGTCAGGGCAAGGACCGGCACGGCTATCTCGGGCAGGCGTTCGAGCACGTCGAAACTATTGCAGGCCTCGAAATCGCGGCGCGTCTGCGCTTGGCCGACGGCGAGCATCTGGGCGACGGCTCCGTCGATCCACTCCGGGCGAGCATCGGCGAAAAAGTAACCGGCCAGCATGCGCGCTGCCGCGGGAAAATCGGTGTCGATCGCATCGAAGATTGCCGGCGCGACGCGCAGCTTTGCCGACGAGCCGAGTAAGACGATGCCGCGCACCGACGGATGATGGCGCAGCGCCAGTTCCAGTGCGATCGCTCCCCCCATCGAGCTGCCCACGAGAACCGCGTCACGGAGGCCGTTGGTCTGCAGCACGCGTTCGATGGCGTCGGCAAATTCACCGACGGAGCGCGGCGATCCGGGGACGCCGTGCCCCGGAAGCGCGGGAATGATCGCGTCCGGAAACGCGGCGGCCTGCAGGTCGAAAACCGCCGGCAAGCATCCCGCGCCGTGCAAAAAGACCAGGGCCGGCATCAGGCGATCGTCTCCGTTGCTTCGACGACGGGTTCGATTGAATCAACCACGAGGGGAATGCGTTCCCTGCCGCTATGCGCATGCCATGCCGCTGAAAACTCCGCGCCGAAGAAAAACGTCGAGCCGATCACGTAAAACCACAGCAGAAGGGCCAGCGGAACCGAGAGCGCGCCGTAGATCTGCGTGAAGTTGACGTGCAGCGTGTATTCGGCAAACGCAAATTGCACGATCGGCCACAGCATCGCCACGATCGTGGCCCCGGGCAGCGAAAATGCGAACGTCATGCCGTCGCGATTGGGCAGAAACCGGTAGAGCACCATCGTCGCGATGAAGACCAGCAAGATGGAAATGACGTAGGCGCCGACGTGCGTGAGGTTCTGGCGGTCGGGAACGTCCGCAACGAACATCGCGATCGACAGCACGATCGGCAAGCCCATCGCGACGATCAGAAACATCGCCATGACGGGGAGCATCACGATCGACAGCGCGATGTTGTGGATCAGCGGCCGCCCCTTGGGAACGCCCAGTGCGCGATCGAGCGCATAGGCCAGGCCCATGAACAGATTCTTGCCCGACCACACCAGGAAGCCGAGGGCAATGATACTGGAGATGCCGCGACCGTAGATGTACGACTGCAAGTTGGCCGCGACGAATTCGTGCAGCGTCGGGCTGAACTCGTCGAAAAACGTCAGGACGCGCATCTCGGCCATGGGGTAGACAAACGACGCGACGGTCAGAATCAGGACGACGAGCGGAAACAGCGCGAAGAGCGCGTTGAACGCGACGGCTTGCGCGAGGAACGCGCAGCCGTCTCGTGAGAATCGCATGCCCGCTTCGCGCAGGGCGGAAATGACTCGTCCCATCCGATGCGGTAATATCGCTGTGCCTTGGCACTATTCCCACCCGCGGCGCCGGTGACCGTCGTCATCGACGGGCGTACGATTTGGTCATACAACGGGGCATATGCGAGCGCCGGGCGCGTCTATGCGCCGCTGCGACCGTTCGTAACGAGCATCGCCGATCGCATCTGGTTCGACGGCAATGCACTCGTGATCGTCCGCAACGGCCACTCCGTGACCGTCCTGATGCCTTCGCGCGAGCCGGATGCACTGGACACCGCCTACGTACCCCTCGCTCCGATCCTTCGCTCGCTCGGTGAGTCGGTTCAGTACGCCGCGGCGCGCAGCGTGATCGTGCGCAGCCCGTATGTCGCGACCGTGGTGACGCCGACGCCCTTCGACCCGACGCTGCCATCGGCTGCGCCGCACGCCGTGTTCACGCCGGCCCCCGTTGCCACTGCGCGCCCGGTCTGGACGGGGTCACCGCTTCCGCGGCGGACGCCGCTGCCGTACCCGACCGCACGCCCGTAGCGCGGGAATACTGGGAGCATGGCGACCGCCGCTCCCACCAACGCACCACATCCACGCGCCGTCGCCAAGGAACGTCTGCTGCTGCTCCGCCGCATCGATCACGCGTTCGAAAAGCCGATGATCGTCCTGGGCATCCTTTGGCTTGGGTTGCTCGTCTTGCAACTCGTCGAAGGCTCGAAGCGCTGGATCGACGATCTCACGTTTGCCGTCTGGATCGTCTTTGTCGTCGACTTCCTGCTTCGGTTTACCATCGCGCCGCACAAAAGGACGTTTTTGAAGCGTCATTGGCTCGTCGCGCTGAGCTTGGCGCTCCCTGCGCTCTCGGTGCTGCGTCTGACGCGTGTTCTCGCGCTCGTGCCCTCGTGGCAGGTGCTGATCTTTCGGTTGATCACCGGATTAAACCGCAGCATCAGCGTCGTCGGTTCGACGATGCGGCGGCGCGGCATGGCGTACGTGCTTGCCGTATCCGTGATCGTCACGTTTGCGGGTGCGGCGGGGATCTACGCACTCGAACCTCATACCGCCAACGGCATTCCGAACTTCGGCTATGCGCTATGGTGGACCGGCATGATCATGACGACGATGGGTTCCAGTTATTATCCGCAGACGGCCGGCGGCCAGATCCTGTGCTTTTTGCTCGCCGTCTTCGCGTTTTCGATCTTCGGGTATATCACGGCCGCCATCGCGAGCTATTTCGTTCACCGTGACGCAAGCGACGGTGCGTCGCGCGATAGCACGCAACCGTCGCTCGCCGACGTCATGAACGAACTGCAATCACTTCGTGCAGAGTTGACCGAACTGCGAAGACAGCGCTAGCGCTTCTTGACGATCGCCGCTAGATCCAGCGCAGCATCGCCCGATCCGATCGTAGCTCGCAGCTCGCGGGCGACGGCGTCAACGACGGGAAGTTGCCGTCCGTCAACGGAGCCGAGCATCAACGTGGCATCTTTGAGCGCCATGTCGGCCGTCCACGCGGCCTCGTACTCACCATGCGCCATGCGCTTTCCGCGTCCATCGATCTGTCCTTGCGGACTGTAGAACTCGAAAAGCTTGTATGCGTCCGCGCGCGAGAGCCCGTTCGATTCCGCGAGCGCGAACATATCGGCGAGGCCGCCGACGGTCGCAAGGATCATCAGATTTCCCATGAGTTTGTAGATGGCGGCTGCGTCGACGCGTTCACCTAAGTACTGCCGTTTTGAGGCCAGCTTCGCGAGTTGCGGATCGAGCCGATCGAAGAGATCGCGCGGCCCGGAGGCCAGCATCGTGCCCTGACCGCTGAGCGCCTGCGGCGGCCCCATAAACACGGGCGCATGCATGAACGGATACCCAGCGGCATTCAGTCGCTGTGCGCGCGGTGCAACGC
>DASSZO010000263.1:0-6911 GCA_035702815.1 Candidatus Aquilonibacter sp.
CGACGGCGTCGAGCAGCGGTCGCGACTCGGAAACGACGGCCACCCGAGCGCTTCGGTCGCGCTCCGCTTGCGCCAGAAGTTCTCCGGCAACCAACTCACTATTCGCACCGTCGTCCGCTACGACGAGCACTTCCGGCGGCCCGTTGAGGCCATCGATCGCACAGACGCCGAAGACCTGACGCTTTGCCTCGACGACCGTCGGCGAGCCGTTACCCACGATCTTGTCGACCGGCGCAATCGATTGCGTACCGTACGCCGCCGCGGCGATTGCATGCGCGCCGCTAATCGCGTAGAGTTCATCGACGTCGCAAAGACTGCACGCGAACAGCACGGCCGGATGGATGCTTCCCGCCGCATCCGGCGTCGCGAGCACGACGACGCGCGCAACGCCCGCAAGCTTGGCCGGCACTGCCGCCATGAGGACCGCTGATGCCGCGGACCCGCCGGGCACCGTGATCGCGACGCTGTCCAGCGGGCGGTACCGCACGCCGTACCGTGTGCCGTCGCTATCGACGTAGTTCAAATCGGCGTGGCGCTGGCGCTCGTGAAAGCGGGCGATCCGTTCTTTGGCCAAACGCAGTGCCTCGGCAATCTCCCCGGGAATCGACGCTTTCGCCTGATCCGCCATCGGAATCGGTACGCGCAGCTTGGATAGATCGTAATGACCGTCGCAGAGCGAGCGCATCGAATCGACGAGCGCTTCATCACCACGCAAACGAACGTCTTCGAGCATCCCCACGACGCTCGCGGTGAGCTCGGGCGAAGGGGTCCACCCCGATCGGTGAATCGCCGCGCGTTTGAGCCGGTCGCCCGCAGCGATGACGCTAAGCATCGATCGCCTCACGAACGTTGCCCGCTCCGAAGATGCGCTCGAGCTCGCCGCGCAAGCGACGATCGGAAGCGACGGTGCGCGAAAGCCGCTGACTCTTGCCGCGCGCGTGCATGACCAGGGGCACTTCGCCGGGCCACTCCTCGACCAGCACCGCCAAACGGTCGATCTGGTCGCGCGAATGCACGTCGACGTGCCACCCCTGCACGGCGATGAGCTTCGGTGCGACACCGTTGGTCTTGGGCGGTTCGAACACCGACACGTCGTTCGCGCTCACCGAAAGCTCGATCGGCGGCTCTTCGCCCGGTGCGGCTCCCGGCCGTTCCCGCAGCCGCAGCCGCCCTTTGATCACGAGAATCGTGTCGTCCGTGAAATACTGCTGCACCATCGGATAGAGCTTGGCGAACACGACGACGTCACAACTTCCGGTGGTGTCTTCAACCGACGCAATGAGTATTTGCTGCCCGGCTTTGGTAAGCGTACGCCGCACGCTCGTTACCATGCCGGCAATCGTCACGGCGGAGTCGTCTTCGACGTTGCGCAGGTCTTTGACGAGCGTCGCGCCTTGGCGCACGAGCACGTCTTGCACGTCCGCGAGCGGATGTCCCGAAACGAAGATCCCGAGCGTCTCCTTCTCCCACGCGAGCGCTTCACGATTGCTGGGCGGCGGCACGTTGGGCAGGGTCGGCGCGAGCGCCGGCGCGTGCTCCGCGAGATCGCCGAAGAGCGAGAATTGTCCCATCTCCGCCTCACGGGTCGCGTGCGCGGCCAGTTCCAACGCTACCTCGAGCGCCGCGAGTTTCTGCGCGCGATTTCCCGGGAGCCCGTCGAGTGCGCCGCACTTGATGAGCGCTTCGAAGACGCGCCGATTGACCTGCTTGCCGTCGACGCGTTTTGCGAGATCGAAGAGATCCGTGAACTTCCCGTCGCGCTCGCGCGTGTCGATGATGCTGCGAACCGCACCTTCTCCAACGCCTTTGATTGCGGCGAGTCCGAACCGAATGCGCTCTCCCACGACGGCGAAGTCGACGAGTGACTCGTTTACGTCGGGCGGCAGCACTTCGATGCCCACGTGCTTGGCCTCATCGATGTACTCGACGAGCTTATCGGTCTTGTCCTTGACGGACGTCATCAGCGCGGTCAGATACGGCAGCGGATGATTAGCCTTGAGGTATGCCGTTTGATAGGCGATCCAGCCGTACGCCGCCGCGTGCGCCTTGTTGAAGCCGTATCCGGCGAACGGCTCGATGAAGGCGAAGATTTGCTCGGCAAGCTCGCGCTCGATCTGCGACTCCGCCTTCGCTCCCTCGATAAACTTCTCGCGGTACACGGGAATCTTGTCCTTTTGCTTCTTCCCCATGACCTTGCGGAGTTCGTCCGCTTGTCCCATCGTGAAGCCGGCCAGATCGCGTGCCATCTGCATGATCTGCTCTTGGTAGATCGGCACCGAGTAGGTCGTTTCGAGAATCGGTTCGAGTTTCGGATGGAGATACTTCGGCTTCGTGCGCCCGTGTTTGTTGCTGATGTACTGTGGAATCCACTCCATCGGACCGGGACGATACAGCGCCACGAGCGCGATAATGTCCTCAAAATGCGACGGTTTGAGCTCGACGCAGACGCGTTTCATCCCATCCGACTCCAACTGAAACGCCCCCATCGTCTCGCCGCGCGAGAGCATGTCATACGTCTTCTTGTCGTCGTCGGGAATCTTCGCAAGATCGAACTCGGGATCGACGGTTCGCCGAATCTCTTTGACGGCATCGTTCATGACCGTCAGATTTCGCAGCCCCAGGAAGTCCATCTTGAGCAGGCCGATCTTTTCGACCCACACCATGTCGAACTGCGTATTGATGCCGCCGTCGTTGAACTTCACCAGCGGCGCATATTCGACAAGCGGTTCGGGTGAAATGACGACGCCTGCGGCGTGCGTGCCCGCGTTACGCGCGAGCCCTTCGATGTCTTTTGCGGTATCGAGCAATTTGCGATGGAGCGGATTGCTCGCGTAGAGCAGCTTGAGGTCCGGAATCTGGTCGAGCGCTTGCGCGATCGATAAGCCGCCCGGTCCCGACGGGATCATTTTCGCGATCTTATCGACGTCGGGCAACGGGACGCCCAGGGCTCGACCCGCATCGCGCACCGCTGCGCGTGCCGCCATCGTACCGAACGTGACGATCTGCGCCACACGTTCGCTTCCATATTTTTCCGTAACATATTGAATCACTTCGTCGCGGCGCTCGACGCAGAAATCGGTGTCGATATCGGGCATCGAGATACGATCCGGATTGAGGAAGCGCTCGAAGAAGAGATTGAACTTGAGTGGATCGAGGTCGGTGATGTGCAGACAGTACGACACGATCGAACCGACGGCCGAGCCGCGTCCCGGTCCGACCGGGATGTCGTGATCGCGCGCGTACTTGATGAAGTCCCACACGATGAGAAAGTACGCCGCGAATCCCATGGTGTTGATGACGCCCAACTCGTAGTCGAGGCGTTCGCGCAGGGCGGCGTCGCTCGCGGCGCGTTCGGGGCCGTACCGTTCGATCAACCCTTCTTCGCAGAGTTCGCGCAAGAATTGCTCGGCGGTCTTCTCTTCGGCGGCGTCTTCGGGCTGCGGAACCGGATATGCGGGCAGATGATGGATCTTCTCGGGAATCTTGATGTCGATGCGATCGGCGATCTTGACCGTGTTTTCGCACGCTTCGGGAAGATCGCGCCACAGATCGTACATTTCTTCGGCGCTCTTGACGTAGAACTGGTCCGAATAGAACTTCATACGGCTCGTATCTTGAACCGTTTTGCCGGTGCCGATGCAAAGCAGCACGTCATGCGCCGGGGCGTCGCGCTGTTCCAGATAGTGCGAATCGTTCGTTGCGACGAGGGGAACGTTGAGCTGGCGCGCGACCTTGACGAGGCCTTCGTTGATGACTTCTTCTTCCGGCATTCCGTGCCGCATGACTTCGATGTAGAAGCGGTCGCCGAAAATGTCGATGAACGTCTTCGCGTTTTTGACCGAGGTGTCGTAGTCGTTCTTGAGCAGCGGCGCGGCAACCATCCCCGACATACAGCCTGATAAAACGATCAGGCCGTCGTTGTGCTTTTCCAGCAAATCGAGGTCGATACGCGGCTTGTAATAGTAGCCTTCGAGGAAGCCCTTTGAAATCAGGGCCGTTAAGTTTCGGTAACCCACCAAGTCGGCGGCCAACAGGGTCACGTGGGCCTCATCGCGGACCGTGCGATCGAAGCGGCCGCGGGGGGCAATATACGCCTCACAGCCGATGATCGGCGTTAGGCGCGTGTCGCGCGCGGCATAATAGAACTCCATGGCGCCGTACATGACGCCGTGGTCGGTCAGCGCGACCGCCGGAGAGCCGTCTTCGGCCGCGCGGCGGCATAGGCTATCGACGCGGCAGGCGCCGTCGAGGAGGGAGTATTCGGAGTGAACGTGGAGATGTACGAACTGCTGCGACAACTACGTAGCCCAGGACCCTAAAGAAAACAAAGCTGCTAGACGTTACCTTAAACGATGGGCGCCAACCTGTCCGCCGGCCCGCATGATGCCGCCGACCTCCTAGCGGAGATCGAGCGGCTTAAGAGCCGTATTGCCGTTTTGGAGGCAGAGCGGGACGAGTACGCCCAACAGAACGCTGAACTCTTCGTTCTCCAACAAGTCTTTTCCACCATCAACTCGACGCTCGAAATCAACGACATCCTGTCGATGGTGCTGCGCGGCGTCGTCGAAGCGCTCAAGTTCCGGCGCGTGATCCTCTTCGATGTGATCGACGGCGGCACCGTCATACGACGCCTGGAGTGCGACGCCAACGGGACCGTAAATCACGCGCTCGATCCGCGCGAATACCGCCAAAATTCGACGATGTTCGATGTGGCGCACGGCGATCTGCAATTGGCGTACGGAACCGCCGGCGACCCCGACACGCCGCTCGAAGATACCCGGGGTGCGTACTGCATTGCACCGCTCGTCGCGCGCGACGTCGTTCGCGGCATGCTCTATGCCGACGAGCCGCCGGGCGACGAAATCACCGAAAATCAGCTGCGTGTGCTCCTCGACTTTGCGTCGCAAGCCGCCATTGCCGTGGAAAACGCGCGCTTGTACGAAGAAGCGCGGCGCCTTCTCGAAGAGACGCAGCGCCTTGCCAACACCGACAGCTTGACGGGGATTCCGAACCGCCGCGCGCTTACCGAGATGCTCGAGCGCGAGCTCCACACCTCCGAGCGCTACGACACGCCGTTCGCCTTCGTCATCCTCGACCTGGACGATCTCAAGAAGATCAACGATTCCGGCGGCCATAGTCTCGGCGACCTGGCCCTCAAACGCTTTGCTCAGGTGCTCAAGAAGAACGCGCGCAAGGGCGACATCATCGCTCGGTATGCCGGCGACGAGTTCGTCCTGATCATGGCCCAGAGCGACAAAGAGCAGACGATTCGCGGGGTCGAGCGCATCATGGCCGCCCTGCGCCGTAACGGCCTCGCCAGCTCCATCGGGGTCGCCATGTTCCCCAACGACGGGACCGAGGGGCAGACCCTCTTCTTCGCGGCCGACGAGGCGCTCTACGCGGCGAAGCAAGGCGGCAAGAACCAGTACCGGTTCTACAACCGGACGAGCAAGGACGAGGACGAACCTGCCGAGGAAAACGTCACCGCCTAGGGACGTGCGTCCACATTAGTCGTGGGGTCCGGCTCCGCCCGGATAGTATAAAGAGAGACAACGAACGTCTGTCCCGGGAAAGGCCAACGTGATCAAACACGACGTAGTCGTCATTGGCGGCGGTCTCGCCGGCATGCGCGCCGCGGTGGAAGCCGCAGAGCGTGGAGCCGACGTCGCCATCGTCTCCAAAATGCATCCGGTTCGCAGTCACTCCGGAGCAGCCCAGGGCGGTATCAACGCCGCACTCGGTAATCGCGAAGAAGATTCCCCCGAAGCGCATACCTTCGACACGGTCAAGGGCTCGGATTATCTCGGCGATCAAGATGCCGCCGAAGCGATGTGCGAAGACGCACCCAAGCAGATTATCTGGCTCGAGCACCGCGGCTGCATCTTCTCGCGCATGCCCGACGGCCGCATCGCGCAGCGTCCCTTCGGCGGCGCCGGCGCTCCGCGCACCTGTTACTCAGCCGACGTTACCGGCCTCGTGATCCTGCACACGCTGTGGGAGCAGCTCGAGCGCTTCGGCGTCAAGGTCTACGAAGAGTACTTCTGCACGGCGCTGGCGATCGAAGACGGCATCGGCACGGGCGTCGTTGCGTACAACATGCGCAACGGACAGCTCGAGCTCATTACCGCGAAGGCGACGATCTTCGCGACGGGCGGCGCCGGACGTATGTATCTCAAGACGACCAACGGATATGCGTCCACGGCTGACGGCATGGGCATCGCCTACAAGGCGGGCATCCCGCTCATGGACATGGAGTTCATGCAGTTCCACCCGACGACGCTCAAAGAAAACGGCGTGCTGATGACCGAAGGCGCGCGCGGCGAAGGCGGTTATCTCCTCAACGCCGCCGGCGAGCGCTTCATGTTCAAGTACGCGCCGAATAAGGGCGAACTCGCATCGCGCGACGTCGTGTCTCGCGCCGAATGGACCGAGATTCTCGAAGGCCGCGGCGTCGACGGCTGCGTGCTGCTCGACCTGCGTCATCTTGGGCGCGAAAAGATCCTCGAACGTCTTCCGCAGATTCGCGAGCTCGCGCTCGACGCAACCGGCAAGGACGCGATCAACGAGCCGATTCCGATTCTCCCCGGCGCCCACTACACGATGGGCGGCATCGAGACGGACAAGTGGGGCGCGACCCGCGTTCCCGGCGTTTACGCGGCCGGCGAATGTGCCTGCGTCAGCGTGCACGGCGCCAATCGTCTGGGCGGTAACTCGCTGCTCGAAACGATCGTCTTCGGCGCTCGCGCCGCGACGCACGCCGTCGACTACATCAAGTCGGTCGGCAACGTTCGCCCCTCCGAGCGCACGCTCAAGGCCGAACAAGATCGGGTCAACGAGTTGCTCTCGCGCACGGGCGGAACGCGTTCCCCGAAACTGCGTCACGCGATGAACGAGACGATGAGCAAGAACAC
>DASSZO010000272.1:0-3292 GCA_035702815.1 Candidatus Aquilonibacter sp.
CAAAGTCGTTGAATACGCCACGAACAAAGGCCTGCGCGTCGCCGTGTCGCCCAGCGCGACGGGACGCCTGCGCGCAGAAGCGCTGCAGGCGCTCTCCCGCGCCGGATGCAAGCGCATCTCGCTCAGCATCGACGCAGCCACGGAAGAGGAACACGACCGGTTCCGCGGCGTCAAAGGTTCGTTCAAACGCACGATCGACGGCGCTCACTGGGCGCGAGAGGCCGGCCTGGAAGTGCAAATCAACACTACGATTTCGCGCTTCAATCACGAAACGATTTGGGACCTGGTCCCGACGCTCGAACAACTCGACATCGCGCTCTGGAGTCTGTTTTTCATCGTACCGACGGGGCGCGCCAAGGTCGAGGACGTGCTGAGCGCACAAGAAACCGAAGAGGCTTTTCGCCGCCTGTACGGCGTTTCGAAAACGGCTTCGTTCCATGTGAAGACGACCGAGGCTCCGCATTATCGCCGTTTCGTCGCGCAAAAAGAAGCGCAGATGCCCGCGCGCGAGCGGCCGGCGGGTGGAGAAGGAATGCCGTGGATGGCTTTTCCCGCAATTCGCGACGGCAAAGGCTTCGTGTTCGTCTCCCACACCGGCGAGATTTGTCCGAGCGGATTCCTGCCCTACGTCGTCGGCAACGTTCGGCATGACAACCTGCTGCAAACGTATCAAAGCGATCCCATCATGCAGCGTCTGCGAGCACCGGAAACGTTCAGCGGGAAATGCGGCGTCTGCGAATTCAATAATCTTTGCGGCGGTTCGCGAGCGCGCGCCTACACGATGACCGGTGATGCATTTGCAAGTGAGCCGACCTGCACGTACGTTCCGGCGGCGTTGAGAGCGGCCGTTCCCAGCTCCTGACGGATTCATTCTCACCTCGTTCATCAGCGGGCGGTATGTTGAGAACGAACCGCCCGTTTTTCTTTTGCTAACGGCGGACCAAGAGGTGTATTTCTGTGAGTGGCAAGTTAGGACGAAAACAGTTCGTCGCAGGCATCGGCGTCGCGGGCGCGGCGGCTATGCTGACGGGCTGCAACACGCCGAAGCAGGCGGGAACGACCGCCGCGGGCGTTGAGACCTCGACAGCAGGTTTGGGAGACGCTTCCGCAATCATCGCGGCACGCGGGCTGACGCCCGCCGACGTAGCCGCAGCTCTCAAGACGTTCGTTCCGCCCGGCAAACACGACGAATACATGATGTTCGCGTCCGGCGGCCACAGCGGCCAGGTCGTCGTGATGGGTTTGCCCTCGATGCGCATCTTCAAAGTGATTCCGGTGTTCACGCCGGACTCGTATACCGGCTGGGGCTTCTCCAAAGCTTCCACCGACTGTCTGCAGAACGGCTGCGTGAACGGCCGCCTCATCACGCACGGCGACACGCACCATCCCGCGCTGAGCGAAACCAACGGTGATTACGACGGGGAGTTCCTGTTCATCAATGACAAAGTGAACGGCCGCGTCGGCGTGATCGATCTCAAGCGCTTCGAGACCACGCAAATCGTCAAGAATCCGCATGCGGCCGACGACCACGGCCACTGCGTGACGCCGAATACGGACTACGTCATCGAGACCTCGCAGTACGGCGCCCCGATCGGCGGCGAGTACGTCGACCTGACCAAGGAAAACTACGTCAAGTACTATCGCGGCGTGGCAACCTACTGGAAGTTCGACCGCGCTTCGGGGAAAATCGATCCGTCGCGTTCGTTCTCGATCGAGCTGCCGCCGTACAATCAGGACCTGACCGATGCCGGCAAACTGGCGAGCGACGGATGGTCCTTCACCAATTCGTTCAACAGCGAGCTGGCAATTCCGCAAGGCTACAAGGGCGGCATGTTCGCGGAAGCGGCGATGTCGCAGAACGCTTCGGATTGGCTGCACGTCATCAATTGGAGAGCCGCCGAAGCGCTCGTGCAATCGGGCGCCGTGACCAAGCGCGAAGGCATGTCGTTCATCACGCTGGACCAAGCGGTCGCGCACAACTTGCTCTTCCTGGTTCCCGAGACGAAGAGCCCGCACGGCGTCGACGTGACTCCCGACGGCAAGCACATCATCATCGCCGGTAAACTGGACCCGCACGCGCACGTGTACAGCTTCGCGCGCATTCTCGCCGCGACAAAGAACGCGAGCGCCCTCAAGAAAGACCAGTACGGCATTCCGATCATTCCGGTCAAGCAGGTCATCATTGCCGAAATTCCGGTTGGTCTGGGACCGCTCCACACGCAGTTCGACAACATGGGCTACGCCTACACGAGCGCCTATCTGGACAGCGCGGTCGCGAAGTGGAAGATGGGCGACGACAACGGAAACGGCTGGGAAATCGTCGACAAGATGCCGCTCCAATACAACACCGGACATCTGGCCGCGCCTCACGGCGACACGGTCAACCCGCGCGGCGGCTACGTCATCGGCTTGAACAAATGGTCGATCGACCGGTTCACGCCCGTCGGTCCCTTGTATCCGCGCAACCTGGAGTTGGTCGATACCGGCGGCCATAACAAGATGTCGCATCTGTACGACGCGCCGATCGGCATGGCCGAGCCGCACTACGCCCAAATCATTTCCACCGAAAAACTCAAACCGATGACGGCGTTCCCGATGGGCTTCGATTCGGCGAGCGGCAAGGTCAGTCCCGACGCGCCCAAACCGGGCAACGAGGGCGTGCACGAGGACGGCGAAGTCGTCACCGTTTCGATGACGCAAGTGCGCAGCCACTTCTTGCCGGACGTCGTCAAGGCCAGGCGCGGCCAGCGCGTCGTGTGGCGGATAACGAACGTGGAAGGGACGCCGAACACGATGCACGGCTTCGCGCTCTCGGGTTACAACATGAGCCTGACGATCGAACCGGGCAAGATGAGCGAGTTCACGTTCGTTGCCGACAAGCCGGGCGTTTACCCGTTCTACTGCACCGACTTCTGCTCGGCGCTTCACCTCGAAATGATGGGATACTTCCTCGTGTCATGATCGGATCGCAAAGATACACCGTATCTGAGCGGGCGCATGCGCCAAAACTGACGGCCGCGCTTCTGTACGGAACCGCGGCCGTACTCCTGGTCGCCGCGCTCGCGCTTCCCTGGTGGCGCTTCTATATGGTTGCGCCGCAATACCCATACGGGCTGAGCGTCACGACGTGGTTCTTCGCCGTATCCGGCGACGTCCGTGAAGTCGACGAATTGAATCATTACATCGGATTCATGCCGCTGGCCGACATGGCTTCGCTCGAACGGCATATCGCCTTTCTGGCGGGCCCGCTGGCCGTTGCGCTTCTCGCACTGGCCGCTGCGCTCAAAACGCG
>DASSZO010000095.1:0-10268 GCA_035702815.1 Candidatus Aquilonibacter sp.
CGTGCGCGAAAGATTCGACCGGGCATTCGGACGGCGCCGTTCCATTGTACGATCGCGCGCTCAAGGCGGGATTGGAGGGCATCCGGCGTCGCCGCGCAGTCATCCAAATGGCGAGCTCCCTGCGGAACCTCGGAAATTCCGTACAGGCCGTCGCGTTACTCGAGGTCGAGCGACAGCAAAAGTCAGACGAATTGGACGACGCCGTTACGGCGTTCTATGCGTTGGCGCTCGCCGACGTTGGGCGCGAACGCGAGGCACTTGCCCTCTGCCTGACGGCCCTTGCTGCTCACTTACCGCGGTATCAGCGCTCGCTGCGCAATTACGCCGCAGATCTCACGTCAGGATGAAACGTCGGCATTATCGTCGAGAAGGCCGGGCGGCACCTCGACGGTGATCGTCTTTGCCGCGACGTCGATGTCTTTGATGAACGCAGCCACCATTGGAAGCATGTATTTGCCGACGATGAGCATGTCGCTCGCCGGATAGTGTTCGACACGAGTTACGGTGCCGTAGCGTGCGCCTTCGATCGACACCACCTCACAGCCGACCAGGTCGACGTCGAGGTACTCTCCTTGGGCGACATCCAATTCGTCGCGTGAAGCGTAGAACGTCGCGCCGATGAATCGCTCGGCTGCCGTGGCGTCTTGAGCTTCCTCGAGCGCGATGAGCAGCCGGCCTTTGTGTTCGCGCACACTTTCGAGATGAACGATCTCACGGTTGCCGCCGCGTTGGCACGTCAGCGCGGCGCCCTCGACAAAGAGCGAGCGACCCGAACTCGTCGGGTCGCATTTGAGCTCTCCACGGATTCCGAAGATGCCGGCGATCCGGCCGATCGGAAACGTGTTATTCTTCGTCGCCTTCGCCCTCATCGAACGATTCGGCTTCTTCTTTATCCAGAATATCGACGGAGATACGGCCTTCAGCAGTGGCGCGTACGATGGTGCGCAGCGCTTGCGCCACGCGGCCGTTACGCCCAATGACCTTTCCGAGATCTTCTGAATCGACGACCAGCTCGATCACCGGCTTGCCGTCTTCGTCCGTGAACAGTTCGACTGACGCCTCTTCCGGTTTCGCAACCAGCTTTTTGGCGACAAAATCGAGCAATGCGGTTGCCTTACGGCTCGCCGCCCACGGATCTTGCGGCTGACGGTCGCGGCGTTCGTATCCGCCGCGGCGTCCGCCGCCGCCATTACCACCGCCGCTACGGCGCGGCTTGTCATACCCGCCACCGCCGCGCTGCGGGCGCTCGGCTCGCGCCGGGCGCTCGACTTCCGGTTCTACGTCGTCGATGATCGTTTCGTTCGACGCGATCTTTCGCGCGCCGAGCGTCGGACGACGCTCGGCCTCGTCCGACTCTTCGCCGAACAGGCCGAATTCGTCATCGAACGACGACATTATTCGGCGCCTTTACGCGGGGCGCGTTTGGTCGTCGGGATGGGACCGCGCTCCATGATGCCTTTCTCGGCAAACAGACGGCGAACGGTCTCCGAGGGCTGCGCGCCCTTGGCCAACCACTCCTTGGCCTTCTCCTCGTTCACTTCAACCGTTTTCGGTTCGGTGCGCGGGTTGTAATGGCCGAGGATTTCGATGAACTTTCCATCGCGGGGTGAGCGCGAATCCGCCACCACGAAACGGTACGTCGGTTGTTTCTTTGCGCCCATGCGGCGCAGTCTGATCTTCACCATGATGGTTCGTACGTGTCTTTCTTCTTTTTGCGAAAAGACGCGTTAAAGCACGCGACCGGCTAGAGAGCTACGGGACAATCGTTTTTCCGCCTTACGAAAGCCCGAATCTTTTCCCATTTGTCATCCCCGGATGCGCCCTCTGTCAGGGTGACAAATGGTGTTATCGAAACATGCCGGTGGGCAGTTTGGGGCGTTTGCCGCCTTTCATGCCGCCCAGCTGTTTCATCATCTTTTGCGCGCCTTCGAAGTTCTTGATCAACTTGTTGACGTCGCTGACTTGCGTTCCCGAACCGGTCGCGATGCGCTTACGCCGCGACCCGTTGAGGATCGCGGGGTTGCGGCGCTCGCCGCGCGTCATCGACGAGATGATCGCTTCGACGCGCTTGACCTCAGCCTCGGGAATATCGAAATCTTTCGGTAGCGCACGCGATAGGCCCGGAATCATCTTCATGATATCCGTCATCGAGCCGATCTTCTTCATCTGACGCATCTGATCGAGAAAATCGTCGAGCGTGAAGCTGTTCTTCGCGAGCTTCTGTTCGAGCTTCTTGGCCTGCTCTTCGGTGTAGATGCTCTGCGTTTTCTCGATGAGCGTGAGCACGTCGCCCATGCCGAGAATTCGCTGCGCGAGCCGATCGGGATAAAACGGTTCGATCGCGGCGAGTTTTTCGCCCATACCGACGAACTTGATCGGTGCGCCGGTTTCTTTAAAGATTGAAAGCGCCGCGCCGCCGCGCGTATCGCCGTCCATCTTCGTGAGGATGACGCCCGTGATTCCGAGCCGGTCGTTGAAGCCTTTGGCGACCGCCGTCGCAGCCTGACCCGTCATCGCGTCCGCGACGAACAGGATCTCTTTGGGATTGACAGCGGCTTTGATCTTTTCTAGTTCGACCATCAGCGCGTCGTCGATTTCGAGACGGCCCGCGGTGTCGATGATCACCGTCGAGAGTCCGAGACGCTTGGCCTCGTTGACGCCCTCGCGCGCAATTTTGACCGGATCCTCAGGTTTGTCATCCTGAGCTTGTCGAAGGGCGAAAACGGGCAGATCGATTTGCTTGCCGAGGGTCTGCAACTGCGCGATAGCTGCCGGACGGTACACGTCGGCAGCGACGAGCAGCGTGCGCCGCCCCTGTTCTTTGAGACGCAGCGCCAATTTACCGGCGGTCGTCGTCTTTCCGGAACCTTGGAGTCCGACCATCATGATCACCGACGGCGGCGCGTCGGAGAACGTCAGGCGCGCTTGCGCGCCGCCGAGCAACTCGACGAGATCGTCGTAGACGATCTTGACGATCGTCTGTCCCGGCGTGAGCGACTCGAGCACGTTTTGGCCGATCGCTTTTTCCTTGACGCCGTTGACGAATTGTTTTGCGGCGGCAAGCGAAACGTCAGCCTCAAGAAGCGCTACGCGAACTTCGCGCAGCGCCTCGTTGACGTCGCTTTCACTGAGTTTCCCGCGTCCGGTCAGACGCGAGAAAATCGCGTTGAGCCGGTCGCTGAGTTGGTCGAACATCGGTGAGGGCCGTTACGCTCCCGGGGTCGCTTGATCGATGCGGTTGACCGCATCGCCGACGGTCTTGATCTTCTCGGCTTCTTCGTCCGGAATGTCGATGTTGAACTCCGTCTCGAACGCCATGACCAGCTCGACCTGGTCGAGCGAGTCGGCACCGAGATCATCCGTGATCGAGGCTTCCGGCGTGACTTCCGATTCGTCAACGCCGAGCTGCTCGACGATGATCTTCTTGACTTTGTCGAACGTGGACATTACAGCTCCTTATAGATAGTACGATTGATCACATCAGCACGCCGCCGTCGACCACGATGGTCTGTCCGGTCACGTACGCGCTGGCGTCTGAACAGAGGAAGGCGACGACTCCGCCGACATCCTCCGGGCGTCCCGCGCGACCGAGGGCGGCCTGTTTGATCAGGGCCTCCTTGGCGGCGTCGGGCATCTTTTCGGTCATCGCCGTTTCGATCAGACCCGGCGCAACGGCGTTGACTCTTATGTTCCTCGAACCCAACTCCTTTGCAAGCGACTTGGCAAGCGCAAGGAGACCCGCCTTCGAGGCGGCGTAGGCGGCCTGGCCGGCATTGCCGATCAGCCCCACGATGCTCGAGACGAGCACGATGGACCCGGCCCGCTGCTTCATCATGGGCTTTGCCACGGCACCGCACAAGTAGAACGCGGACTTGAGGTTCACGTCGAGCATATGGTCGATCACGTCGGGCTTAAGGCGCAGCAAGAGCGAGTCGATCGACTGCCCCGCGTTGGCGACGGCGAAGTCGATGCGGCCAAAGCGCTCCATCGTCTCGCTCACGACGCCTTCCATCGCGCCTTGATCGGCCACGTTGGCGGTAATCACGTGCGCGACGGCGCCTGGACGCTCGCCGGCACAATGCTGCGCCGTTTCATCGAGCGCAGCACGATCGCGGCCCACGAGCACGACATCGGCGCCGCGTTTGCACAGTTCGGTTGCAATCGCACGTCCGATCCCACGGCTCGCGCCCGTGATCAACGCAACTTTGCCGTCAAAATTCACGCAGTAACCTCACTCAACAATGCACGGAGCTTTTCGACCCCCGCGTTGTCGCTGACGATCGAAGCCTTGGGCGCATTGTCCATGCGTCGCATCAGCGGTGCGAGAACGCCGCTCGCGCCGAATTCGACAACGAGGTCGACGCCGTGGGCGACGATCGCTTGCGCGGTTTCATGCCAGCGGACTTCGTGCGTGATCGACAGCACAAGATTCTTCTTGATCGTCTCGACATCACGATACGGCTTCGCGTCGACGTTCGAGATAACGTCGAACTTCGGCATCGCAAAGTGCGCGGTGTTCACGGCCTTTGCAAACCGCTCGAGTGCCGGTTCCATCAGTGCCGAATGCCATGCGCCCGAAACGTTGAGCGGGACGACGCGTTTCGCGCCCGCGGCAAGCATGGCGTCGCCGGCGGTTTGCACGGCGGAAAGATCGCCGCTAATGACAATCTGCGTCGGCGAATTGAAGTTCGCGAGCTGCACGCGTTGACCGGTCGTTTCGCGCGTCTGATCGACGACGCGGCGAATCGCATCGGCTTCGAGACCGAGAACGGCCGACATTCCACCCGGCGCAAGCTCCGCGGCGTATTGCATCGCCTTTCCGCGCTCGTCGACGATGCGCAGCGCATCCTCAAATGAGAGCGAGCCCGCGATATACAGGCTGCAGAATTCACCGAACGAGTGTCCCGCGCTCACCGTGGGCTGCAGCGCGCTTCCGACTGCATCGTAGAGCGCGACGTTTGTGACGAAGATGGCAGGCTGACTGAACTGCGTTTCGCGAAGCTTTTCTTCCGGACCGTTCTGTTGGAGCGCGAGCAAATCGTACCCGAGAATCTGCTGCGCTTTCGCGAAGAGCTCGCGCGCCTGCGTCGAGTGCGTCGCGACGTCGACGCCCATGCCGAGCGCTTGCGATCCCTGGCCCGGAAAAACTGCCGCTACTGCCATTGCCACACCACTGCGCCCCATGAAAGTCCGCCGCCGAAGCCGACAAACACGATCGTATCATCCTTGCGCACGCGCCCTTGCGCGACGGCTTCGGAAAGCGCGATCGGAATCGACGCGGCCGAGGTATTTCCGTATTCTTGAATGTTGACGACGCACTTTTCCGGCGGCATCTCCAAGTACTTCATCGCAGCGTCGATGATGCGCTTGTTCGCCTGATGCGGAATGAGCAGCGTGACGTCAGATTTTTCGAGCTTTGCTTTCGCCAGCGCCGCTTCGGTAGCGGCCATCATCTTGGTGACGGCAAACTTGAAGACTTCGCGGCCGGCCATGAAGATGCGATCGCGCTTCTCGTCGATCGCCGCTTTGTTCATCGGGTGACGCGAACCGCCGGCTTCGACGCGCAACAGTTCCGGACGGCTTCCGTCCGAACCGAGCTCGGATGCCAGAAACGAATCGCGTTCGGAGGCTTCGAGTACGACCGCGCCCGCGCCGTCGCCAAAGAGAATCGCGGTGCTGCGGTCTTCTTTATTGACCAGTTTCGAGAGCGTCTCGGCGCCGATGAGCAGCACGCGTTTGTAGACGCCCGAACGCACCAACGACGAAGCGACGGTCAGCCCGTAGATGAAGCCGCTACACGCGATCTCCATATCGAACGCTGCCTTATCCTGCGCGCCCAGTTTTGAAGCGACGATCGCCGCGGTGGCCGGAAATAAAAAATCCGGATAGACCGTGCAGACGATGAACGCATCGATATCGTTCGGCTCGAGCTTGGCCGACGCCAGCGCGTTGCGCGCCGCCGCCAAAGCCAAATCACTGGTCGCCTCGTTTTCTGAGGCCCAGTGCCGGCGCTTCATTCCGGTGCGGGTCGTGATCCACTCGTCGGACGTATCGAACCACTTCTCGAGTTCGAAGTTGTCCACGATACGCTCGGGCGCATAGTGCCCGACGCCGACGATTTTTACCCCTTGCAAGGGTTAGTCGTGATCGTGACCGGCGTGTTCGTCGCGGATTTCGACGACCTGACGGCCATCATACGTGCCGCAGTGTCCGCACACGAAATGCGGGCGCTTGGGCTGGTGACACTGGGGGCACTCGACGGTGGTAACCGCGTTGAGCTTCCAGTTCGCCGCACGACGGCTGCGCGTTTTACTGCGCGGCGTCTTCCACTTGAGGTTCGCCATGATTCTCCGTATCTTGTTCGCACGAGCACGCGCCCGTGTTCTTGTTTGCTCCGCAGGTACCGCATAGGCCCTTGCACTCGTCGCTGCACCGCAAGCCCATCGGCATTGCGCTCAGCACCAACTGCTGCGCCAAATCGGCCAGGTCCAACCGGTTGCCCGACAGGACGTTGCTCTCTCCGAAAGGATCGCCTTCGCCATCCCCATGCGGATCGAGCCGCTCGTCGATGTCGACATGGATATGCCGGTCGACCTCATCCAAGCACGAATCGCACACGCCCCGAGCGTCCGCATCAATGGTCCCTTCAAGATGAAGGAGGCGATCGACGTAGCGCAACTCCACGTGAACCGTCGCCGGTTCCGGGAATTCGGTACCCTCGAACTCCTCGATGGGCACCCGGTCGTCGACCAGCATCGTCTGCCGGCCTCCGCCGAGCAGCCCGCTGATATCAACCTTATGCGGACGGTTCATGGCGTATGCAAACTGGTCGATTGTAGAGCCCCCTCCCGGACTTGTCAAACGCCTTACGGGGCGGGATGGGAGGCTACCATGAATGTCAGCTTCCAGCCTCAGATCGAGGCGGCCGCCCTGCGGCATGGCCTCGACCCTCGCTTACTCGCCGCCGTCGCCGCTCAAGAGACCGGCGGCCCAGGCAGCAACAGCGGCCGCAACGTCGTCGGCGATGCCGGCCACGGCCATGGCGTCTTCCAGATCGACGACCGATACCACGCCTTCGCCCGAACGGCGGCCGCCATGGATCCCGCGGCCAACGCCGAGTACGCGGCCGGCATGATCGCAGACAACCTCAAGCGCTATGGCGGAAACGTCCGTGAGGCGCTCTCGGCCTACAACGCCGGCGATCCCCATGCGAGCGGCACGAAGACGACCTGGGGCGATGGCCGGGTTCTCAGCTATGCGGACTCCGTCATGCGGCACTACACGGAACTCGGCGGATCGCCGCCGCCCGCCCCGGCCTCCGCCTGCCCGGTCGAGCTTGCCCGAGCCGATCAGGCCGATACGGCGGCAAGCGTCGATGGACTGCTCGGTGCAATGCACGCGCTCACATCACCCTTCGCCTATGCGCAGCAGCGGGCGCTAGATGCGACCGGCCACGCGCGTGATAAGACTCCCGACTTCAGTATCATCGGAGGAGACGATAACTCATGAGCTTTTTAGCCCCATTACTCGAGGCCGCCGCTCCGAGCCTCATCGGCGGACTGGTCAGCGGCGGGGTCGGGGCCGTTTCCAACGGCGTGCTGGGCGGCGCAATCGGCGCCAACAACGCCTTTAATACCGGCCTGCAGATCCAATCGATGATCGCGCAGGATCAGTTAGATCTCCAATCCAGCGTGTTCGACGAAGCGATGGCCCAGCAGTCGGAAAATATGCGCGAGATCAACACGCTCAACGACGTCGCGATGCAGCAGCGCAAAGCCGACGACGGCATCGTCAAGAAATTCATCGAGAGCATCACGCAATGATCCGTCCCCTCACCCCTACGGCGCGCCCCAAAGCGCCGCAGGCCAAGGCGACCTCACCCGTCGACGCTGAGGCCCAAGCCTTCGATCTGGCCCAAGCCGAAACAGCCGAACTCTTGCGCGAGCGCGACGCGATGGAAACGCTCATGCTCCAGCAACTCAAGAACGAGGATGCGATCATGAAGAAATGGATCGAGATGATCTGATGCGAGCCGCGCCCCTTGTCACCCTGAGCTTGTCGAAGGGCGAAGGGTGGCGCGGGCGAAGGAGCACCTCCTCGATCATCGTCTACAAGACCCCTTGCGCCGGGTGCTATACTACTGACTTGTCCGGGCCATTAGCTCAGCTGGTTAGAGCGCATGCTTGATAAGCATGAGGTCCCTGGTTCGATCCCAGGATGGCCCACCATCGATTCTCGATGAAATGCCCACCGAATAAGGGCGAATAGCCAATGTAACGAACGAAGGACGAGCCAAGCAAAGGTTCGTCCTTCTTCGTCTTTATGCGTGGTTATTTGCATCGCGTGGGGCACTGCTGGGGAATTTGGATCAAGGGCAGGGACGTGCGAGCAACCAACCACGGCGCGTGCAGCTCTTAGAGAGACTACTCACATTCTTTGGATTCCGCAAACGCGCATCGCGCCTTTTCGACCGCACGTTCACGCCGGTCGATCATCCGCTTCGTCCGGTACTGGATCAGCGATACCTGGACATGCGAGCGGCGATGGCAAGCGGAAGCCGCGATGCAATAGCTGGGCTCCTAACTGACCACTTTGTAAGCATAGACGTTCAGGGCAACGAGTCCACGAGCGACGACATGATCGATTCCGTTCTTAAACCGGACATCGATCGGTCGAGGCGCGAGGTCGCAACGACTCTAACTAGCTTGGAAGAAAGCAACGGCGTTGCTCGCGTCATGCAGCACTACGCGATGACGACTACGGCCGTCGTTTCTCCGACAACGCCCAAGAAGCTACAGACACTTTCAGGCGATACGTGGCTTTTGACGGACGGCGAATGGCGGCTCGCGAAAACTCAGACGTTCGAAATGGAGCTTGTCGCTGGGAGCGGAGCGCACCGCTACCTAACAGCGAAAGGGATCAGGCCTTCCCAGCGGTTTCCGCTCTTCGTGACGGCGCGCATGTGGGAGTACATTGAACCCATCGCACGCGGCCAGCGGTACGAAGACCCGCTCGATGCATTTCTCATCCGTAACGGACTGGGAGAACTTGACGGAGGCGGCACGCAGATGGGCGACACGCCGAAGATCGAGTTCGTAGACGTCACGTTTTGGCTGCGGTCATCCGAAGATGCCCTTGCGCTCGTCGCTAAGGAGCTAGGGCGGTTAGGCGCGCCCATTGGCTCGGAGCTTCAATTCACCAGCGACCAAGGCGATCAAGTCCGCTCCTTCGGTCAAACTGAATGTGTCGCCATCTTCCTAGACGGAGTGACACTGCCGAAGGAAGTCTATAAAACAACCGACGTAAACGTCGTGCTCGGAAAGCTGACAGACGCGCTTGCAAACGATGATTTAGGCGAGTTCCGTGCGCACTGGCACGGACCACGCGAAACGGCTTTGTTCTTCAACGGGGCCAACGCCGAAGCAATGAAGTTGGCAATGCTCCCGGTGCTTATCTCAGAGCCGCTCTGTCAAAATAGCAGAGTTATCGTCCGCTATGGGCATCATCCAAAAGGCAGCAACGAAGAACAAATACCGCTAAAAGCGCCGTAGCGAGGCTAAGTCAGGGTAGACAAGCCATGACCCGCAGGATGTCCCTTTTCTTTTCCTCTTTCGCCGGGAGCTGTCGTCTTCTGCGTGGCATAGTGATCGAGAGCGTATGAGTAGCTACAAAGAAGAACTTGCCGAAGCCGAACGTCAGGGCAAAATGGCGTACGAAGCGATGGAAGAGTGGGTCAGTAGACCGCTGGATGCAGCGGGCGCCCCTGGCGCAGTATTGGAAACGCATGCAAAAGCGCTGCGGGGCAGCCGAGAGCGGATTCGCGCCTTGCTCCGCCAGGAAGGCGTCCGTGATGATATTGAGGCCGCACTCGCCCGTAACGAGCACTATCATCGGTCACTGGGTTTGAGCATCCGCGATATTGCCGACGAGGACACGGAATAGGCCGCAGGAATAGCAACGGAGCGACATTGGAGGGAGAACCATGCTGAACGTCAAGGCGCTCTTTGTTATTGCTTGCGTGGCCATGTCCGGCGTAGCTCGCGCCGCGGAATCTGATCCCGCATCCGTCGTGGCCGCATTCTATCGAGCGGATCTCACCCATGGCGATACGCACGCGTATCTGGCCGCCGACACCGTCAAGCTGCTCGATGAAGCCGACAAAGCGAATAAGAGCGGGAAACTCGTCCTCGATTACGACCCGTTCTGCGGGTGCCAGGTGGCCATGTTCGGAGCGACGCCGTCAAAGGCCATCATCGAGGGCAACGTCG
>DASSZO010000176.1:0-8395 GCA_035702815.1 Candidatus Aquilonibacter sp.
TCGGCGAGCACGTCATCGAGCATCGATGCATCGCCGAACGGGACGTGCGATACGTCGGCAAGCAGCGGACGAAACGGCGTTTGAAACGTTTCGCGCCCGCTGATCGAGAGCGCGCCGATCGTTTTGCCGTGATACGCGTCGTGCGTCGCGACGATCTTCGAACGCCCCGTCGCCGCTCGCGCGAGTTTGATCGCGCCTTCGACCGCTTCGGTTCCGCTGTTGCACCAAAACGAATACTGGAGATCGCCGGGGGCAAGTTCGGCAAGACGCTTGGCCGCGCGTCCAAGCACCACGTTGAACATCGTCTTGCCGGAGAGCGACATCGATTCCATCTGCTCTTTGACGGCCGCGATCACGCGCGGATGCGAATGTCCGAGCGTAAAGACGCCATACCCGCCCGCGAAATCGAGATACGCTTTGCCGTTCTGATCCCAAATCGTCGTTCCCGACGCGCGAACTTCAACCGGAGAACCCGAAAGCTTCATGACGCGCGCAAGCGGCGGATTGACGTAGAGCTTGTAATTCTCGAACGCTTCAGCAGCGAGATTTTCTTGCGTAGAACGTGTCAAAGCGGCCTCAGTGCGTGAGAAGGAAGTCTTGACGCGGATTGGTCGCCCGCGCCACAGTCGAGGATCGCGCGCTGCGGTCTCCTCGTTTGTTATGCGGCAACGGACGACTCGCGTTCGAGACGCGCGATCGTCTCTTCGATGATACCGACGGCTTCCTGCGCCGTCGGAATGCGCATGATCTGCTCGCGCAACATCGCCGCACCCGGAATGCCTTTGAGATAGAGCGCGACGTGTTTGCGCATCTGCGGCACCGCACGCGCTTCGCCGAGTTCTTCGACCATCCGATTGTAATGCACGATGCAAAAACGCAGCCGATCGGCGGCGGAAGGCATCGGTTGCGGCGCACGCCCCTCCATCAAATCGCGAATCTGCGAGATCAGCCACGGATTTCCGAGCGTCGCGCGGCCCAGCATGATCGCATCGACGCCCGTCTCCTTCATGCGTTCCATCGCAACGTACGGATCGTCCAGATCGCCGTTTCCGATGACGGGAATGCCGACCGATTCTTTGAGCCGCTTGATGTGCGACCAGTCCGCGTTACCGCGATAGAATTGCCGCGCCGTGCGCGCGTGCAGCGTCACCGCTTTGATGCCGACTTTTTCCGCACGCTGCGCGACGTCGACGTAGACCATGTCGCTTTCCGTCCAGCCCAGACGCATCTTCATCGTCACCGGACAGTCGACGGCGTCGACGACCGCGGCCATGATCGCTTCGCAACGTTCGACGTCGCGCAGGCACGCCGAACCGCCGTTCGTCTTGGTCACTTTGGGCGCCGGGCAGCCGAAGTTGATGTCGACGATGTCGGCGCCGCACTCGCGTACGACCTTGGCCGCCTTTGCCATCGTCTCGGGATCGTCGCCCCACAGCTGCGTCGAGACCGGCTTCTCGACGCCGTGCTGATCGATCATCTCCATCGTGCGCTTGCTTCCGTACTTGAGCGCGTTCGACGACACGAATTCGGTCACGGTAAGTCCGAGACCAAAGGGCTTATAGAGCGCTCGCATCGTCCGGTTGGTTACGCCCGACATGGGCGCCAGGATCAACGGAGGCCACATCTCGTGCTCCCCGATGTGGAGCGGGGCGACGGCGGGGTTCACAGCGCGAAGTAGTATACCACGCGCCGCCCTCACCGGCGACCGGCAAAGAAGGCCAGCAGCGCGAAGGCGCCCGCTGCGGGCAGCAGCGCCATCTCCCGCAGCCCGAGCCATCCCACGGCCCCAAGCGCCGCACCCCCGCAGTAGGCAACCCACGAGCCGGCGGAATGAATGGACTGGCGCCCTTTTCCTTGCCCGCGCTCGCTTAGGGCCAGCGAAACGGTCTTGACGATGGTTCCCGTGACGTACGCCGTGCTGATGCCGGGCAGCCCCAAGCGCAGCGCCAGCATACTCTGGGCTCCCGCCCCGATGGCAAGGGGGACGATGCTCAAGCCGGCGTGTCCGCGGGCGGAGAATGCCGCAAGGGCAAGCAGCGCTTCGCAGCCGACGATCGCGGCCGACCGGCCCGGCGTAGCGCCGTCGCGCAAGATCAGAAACCCGCCCCCGACGCCGACGGCAAAGCTTGCGATGGACACGACGTAGCCCCAAGGCGACGACGACAGCCCGGCGACGTGGAGATTCGAGACGAGCGCGATGCCGAGCAGCACCGTGTTGCCGCTCATGTTCGAGATGAAGACGTGATCGTATCCGATGAACGCAAGGGCGTCGATGAAACCGGTTACGAGGGTCAGCGCGAGCAAGATCGGCAGCGGATTCTTCACGCCGGGATTGATACGACAAAAAAAGATGCGCACCGGCAAGCCGGTGCGCATCGGAACGAGCGAGAGCCCCTACCAGTACTTGTTGCAGTTGTTCCCGCTATTGTCGCAGACGTAGACCCAACCGACGTGCGGCCACGAACTGCTGCTGTCGTCTTCCGTCCAGTCGATACCTTGGCTCGACGAATTGTCGTAGTAGTAACGACCCTGGACGTAGACATAATTGCCGACCGAAACCCACGGCCACGTCGACGGCGGATCGTTCGTGGGAGCCTGCGCCATCGCATCGAGGTTCGACACGATTTCGATTTGATATCCGCTCGGCATCGCGACGTAGAAGTAGCCATGGCGGCCGCTGGTCGTCGTTTTGGCCGGAAGCACTTGCGTGACCGCGCCGCAGACGTCGACGAACTGATCGGACGAAATCTGTCCGGCTGCAAATTCACTCTGATCGGTGAGGAACTGCTGGTTGTTGCACGGCGCGGCGCTCGGCGTCGCCGTCGGCGCAACCGTGGGCGTCGGCGTGGGCGCAACCGTCGGCGTTGCCGTCGGCTTGATCGTCGGCGTTGCCGTCGGTTTCACGGTCGGAGTCGGCGTCGGCGCGACGGTCGGCGTCGCGGTCGGAGCGGGTGTCGGGGTCGCACCACCGGCGCCGAGGAACACGTCGTCGACGTACTGGTAGATGTAGCCGTTCGACCAGCCGTTACCGTAAACGCCGAAGAACAGGCTGACGCTCTGGCCGGCGTAGGCGCTCAGGTCGAAGCTCTTTTGAACCCAACCGTTGGTCGTCGCCGCATGGCTGTACAGCGTCGTGATGACGTTGCCGTACGAATCGAGCAGATCGGCTTCTTGATCGGCATACGCAACCGTATCGTTCGTGCCTTCGTAAACCCAGAACGAGAGCGTGCCGTTCGACGGCACCGTGATGTCTTGGCAGACGCCCGCGTAGCCGTTGACTTCGGGTTTCGCCGTCGATCCGTTCAGATCGCTATGCGTGCCGCTGTGCGCTTTTGCCGTCGTGATCTTCGCGTTGACGTTTCCGCACTGGTACCAGCCCGCCGAAAAGCCGCCGCTTTCGAATCCAGCGTCGGCGATGATATTGGTGGAACCCGACATCGCGTGCACGCGCGCGGCCTTCTCATGCTTGGCCGGCAGCGCGATATGTTTCGCGCTCGACGGCTTCTTCGCGCCGTCGTTCGTGTGCACCGCGGGAACGGTTGGACTGGTACTACCGCCACCACCGCAGGCGGCAACTCCAAGTGACAACAGCACGATGGCTGCTGCAAAACGTTTATGCAACGGATCCTCCTCTAGCTGGAAAGCAACGCTTCCGAGTCTATCGTGAGGATATTAAATTATCGTAAACGTTTTCAGGTGCGTTCTTCACCTATCGGCATCATGCACGCTTGCAAAAAACGAGCGCAAGCCCACCAAACTCAAATTTGCATCGACGCGTTCGATCGCACCGCTGTGCCGCGCGACGACATCGGCCAGCCCCCCGGTTGCCACGACGCGCGCATCGCATCCCATTTCGGCACGCATCCGCGCGATGATCGCTTCGCTCTGTCCGACGAAGCCGTACATGAAGCCGGACTGCAGCGCTTCGATCGTGTTGCGGCCGATGGCGCGCTGCGGTGCGTCGAGCGCAATCTGCGGAAGTTTTGCGGTTCTGCCGACCAGCGCATCGATTGAGATGTTGATGCCCGGCGCAATCGCTGCCCCCATATACGCGCCTTGTTCGGAAATCGCGGTGAAGACGGTCGCCGTGCCGTAGCTGATCACGATGAGCGGTGCGCCGTAGCGCTCGCGACCGCCGATTGCAGCGGCGACGAGATCGGCGCCGACTTCCGCCGGCCGGTCGGTGTGAATCTCGATCAGGCGTTGTTTGTGCGGCTCGAGAAAGAGCGGCTGGACGCCGAAGAACTTCGACGCGACGTCGGCCAGCGTCGCATCGAGCCGTGGAACGACGCTTGCGATGACGACCGCGTCGATCCGGCGCACGGGAAGGGCTGCGGTCGCAAAGAGCTGCGTGAAGAATACGCCATATTCGTCCGCCGTGCGTCGGGCGTCCGTATTGACGCGCCAATGATGCGCGAGCGCGTCGCTGTCGCGCTCGAAGCAGCCGAGTTTGGTTTCGGTGTTTCCGACGTCGATCGCTAAGAGCACGCAATCCGCTCCTCGATCGCGTCGAGCAGACGACGCGCAAGGGTCGCTTTGCGTGCCGTACCGATCTCGCTGCGGCCGCCGTTCCACAACAACGTCAGCGTATTCTCGCCGGTGCCGAACCCTCGTTCGCCGCGCACGTCGTTGACGACGATGCAGTCGAGATGCTTGCGCGCCATCTTTTCGCGTGCATGTTCTTCGTGGGCGTCGGTCTCCGCCGCAAAGCCGACCAGGAACGTGCCGCCTTTGCGCTCGCCCAGTGCGGCAAGAACGTCCGGCGTCGGAACCACACGCAGCTGCAACTCTTCATCACCCTTTTTCAGCTTCGATTCCATCGTTTCCGCCGGTCGCCAATCGGCAACGGCGGCGGTTGCAATCGTGAGATCGGCGCCGACCGCGTGCGCGAGCGCGGCATCGAACAACTCTTGCGCGGTCGTGAAACGGATGACGTTGACGCCGGCCGGAGGCTGCACCGACGTCGGGCCAAGCAAGAGCGTCACGTCCGCGCCGCGCAACGCGGCTTCGCGCGCAAGCTCGATTCCCGTCGAACCCGTCGCCGCGTTGCTGATGAACCGGATCGGATCGAACGCTTCGCGCGTGGGACCGGCCGTAATCGCGACGCGCTTTCCACGAAGCGAATTCGTGCGTGCGAGCGTTGCTTCCAATGCTTCGAGCAAGCGATCTTCGCTCGCCAAGCGTCCGACGCCCGATTCCCGTTCGGCCAGAAAGCCGGTTTCCGGATCGACGAATTCGTAGCCGCGCGCGTGGAGCGTTGCAAGATTTGCTTGCGTTGCCGGATGTTCGTACATCGCGCTGTTCATCGCCGGCGCGACGATAACCGGGATGCGCGCGGCAAGCAGCGCGGTTGTGAGAAGGACGTCGGCAATGCCCTGCGCGAGTTTGGCGATGACGTTTGCGGTGGCCGGCGCGAGTAGAATCGCTTGTGCCTCGCGCACGAGACGAATGTGCGGAATTCGCTCGGGCGCATCCCACAGCGAACTGTAGACCGGACGCGCCGTCAGCGACGAAAAGGTGAGCGGCCCGACGAAGTGCGTGGCGTCTTCGGTCATGATGACGTCGACGATCGCACCGCGCTGCACGAGCGCGCTGGTCAACGCAGCCATCTTGTACGCCGCGATGCCGCCCGTAACGCCAAGGAGGATCCGCGCGCCGCGAAGCCGCTCTACTCGATCCATAAATTATCCAACAAGCGGGTTGTCCCGAAGCGCGCGGCGCCGATGACGAAAGCCGGCGGCGACAGCACATCGATCGACTCGAACGTATTTGCATCGACGACGTCGAGATAATCGAGCTGCGCCAGCGGATCGAGGCGCGTCTTTGCAGCCGCGATCGCATCGGCCTTGGACTTTCCCATCTGCATCGCCATGCGCAACGCTTGCAGCGCGTGATGCAGTGACGGCGCAGCCGCGCGCTCCTGCGGATTCAAGTAGAGATTGCGGCTCGACATCGCAAGACCATCCGCTTCGCGCTCGGTGGGCACGATGACGACGCTCGTCGGAATATCGAGGTCGCGCACCATCCGTCGCAAGACCGCCGTCTGCTGCGCATCTTTCTGTCCCAGATAGAGCGTATCGGGACGCACGATGTTGAGCAGTTTTGAGACGACGGTGGTAACGCCGCGAAAATGCGTCGGTCGCAACTCGCCTTCGTAGCGCGTGCCCATCGGCCCGATATCGACGACGGTCGAGAAATCCGGCGGATACATCAGCGCTTGATTCGGCGTAAACAAGACATCGACGCCGGCCGCTTCGAATTTCATCCGGTCGCTATCGAGGTCGCGCGGATACTTCTCCAGGTCTTCGCCCGCGGCAAACTGCAACGGATTCAAAAAGATAGACGCGGCGACCGTTGTCGATTCTTCGCGTGCGCGGCGAGCGAGGGCCAGGTGGCCTTCGTGAAGGGCTCCCATCGTCGGCACGAACCCGAGCGGTCGCGGCAGGACGTCGAACAACGCCCGAGCCTGCAGAACCGTCGTTGCGACTTGCATCTGGTCGCTTGCTTATGCGCGCGTAACGCGAAGTACTGTTCGGCCGACCACGAACGGGGCCCCGAATTCGAGGGTGGCATCGCCGGTGACCATCTCTCCGTTGATCTTCGTGCCGTTCCGGCTCTCCAGGTCGGTCAGATGAAGCGCACCGTCGTCGATGCGTAAATGTGCGTGTTTTCGGGAAACATAGCGGTCGAGGGCGAGGCATGCCTCCGCGACGGAATCGTCGCGGCCAATCGTGATTTCGCTCTCAAAAGACCAGCTTTTTCCATCTAATGGTCCACTCAGGACCTCGAGTAGGTACATGGCGGCGTGGCCTTCTCTGACGAAGCTGCCCGGCTCCTGTAGAGACGGGGTATCCGGGAAGCCGACAAATGCAGAAGGCTAACAAAACCGCCCGAGCGGACGATTACTCATAGGGTGACGATGAACGACCGGATCGACGAGCTTCTCGAGCTCATAGAAGTGGAGCCGGATGCCCTGCGCGAGGCAGAATTCATGCAGGCGCAGGCGATTTTAGAGACGCTGGTCGGGAAGACCGTCAGCGCGGCTGAGATCCAAGATACGCGGATCGTGATAACGACTTCCGACGGGAGCCGCTATTTCTTCTACGGCTTCATGGGCGAAGCTCGCGAAACGACCAAAGCGTAAGAGAAAAACGCTCCGGATCCCGCACTCCAAAACGCGCCTACCCGCGCGTTTTTTTATTTCGATTCGACGTGGGTGACGAACGACGCGATCTGATCGTGATCGTGCGTCGTGTATTGCGTGAACGCGATGCCGTGCGCGTACGTCTTGGTCGATGCGTCGTAAAACGAGAGCACGATCTTCGCGCGAACGAGCAATTCACGTTCGCCGTTCGGCAACACGAAGCGCAGCATGATCGGTTGACCTGCGGGTAAGTCCGTGCTCGTTGCGACCCGCATGCCGCCACGGCTCAAATCCAGGGCAGTTCCCGTCAGAATCAGTTCGTGTCCCGGAACGATGATCGTAACCGGGAAATCGACGTTTGCCCTGAAGAACCGTCGTTCGTGCGAGCGATCTTCTTGTGTACTCACCGGAGGAGGGTGTTCTCTGCGGCCGGTACGCGGCCTTCAATCAAGCACGGCTTCTGCGGCAAAAATCGCTCCGGCGAGCGCATGCTCGGCAACCAAGCCGCCTTGCACGTACACCTCGAACGGCGCGCGCAGCGGCGCGTCGCACGACAGTTCGATCGTCGCACCGCCGACGAACGCGCCGCTCGACATAATGACCGGATCTACATAGCCGGGAACGGGTCCTGGTTCGGGCGCGAAGCGTGCGTTGACCGGCATCGCTCGCTGAAGTCCGCGGGCAAACCGGATGAGCTTGTTCGCATCGTCTAAGCGAATCGCTTGGACGATGTCGCTTCGAACCGTGCCGGGCTGCGGGTCGACGCGGAAGCCGAGCGCATCGAAGAGCGCGGCGGTGAAATCGAGCCCACGCAGGGTCTGTTCGACGATCGCCGGCGCAAGAAACAACCCTTGAATGAAGGCCCGCCCGAAACCAAGGGTCGGCCCGAGCGCCGCTCCGAGGCCGGGCGCATAGAGCCGTGCCGCCACCGCGTCGACGACTGCCGCCCGTCCCGCGACGTACCCGCCGCCCGGAGCGAGCGATCCGCCAAGGTTCTTGATGAGGGATCCCATCACGAGATCCGCGCCCACGTGGGTGGGCTCGCGCGCTTCGACCAGTTCGCCGTAGCAGTTGTCGACGAGGACCAGCACGGCCGGATCGACCCGCCGGACGACGGCGACGAGCGCTTCGATCTCGGCCACGCGCAACGAACGGCGCGGCGCATAGCCGCGCGAGCGCTGGACAAAGAGTGCCTTGACCGCACCGGCGTTGAGGCGTTGCTCGATTGCGGCAAGATCGAGGCCGCCGTCG
>DASSZO010000096.1:0-12941 GCA_035702815.1 Candidatus Aquilonibacter sp.
CAAACCACGTTCGACGAATTGCCCGTCGGCACCGAATACGAGCACGGTTGACCGCCGCCCGACGTGTAGACCCAACCGACGGCGTAGTAATGCGACGGGTTGAGCCCGGTTGCGCCGACCGCGATCACACTGCCTTGCGTAAAATCAGTTGTCGGATTCGATTCAGCGACGTCGGAGTAGGTCGAGAAGTTGACCGACGAGCTCGCGATGATGTTCGTTTCGCTGGTGTACTGACCGGTATTCGCGTCGTACGTCGCGATGACCCAGACGCCCGGGTACGCCGTGCCGCTGACCGTTGAACCGCCGAATCCGCTAAAGGGCGTGGACAGGTTGAACTGTCCGTAGTTACCGCAATAGTTATTGCCCGATCCGTCGCTATAGACACGAATCTGCGAGCTGACGTACGGGCCGCTGCCGTCGGGCGGAAATGCGACGTAGTAGACGCGGTCGGTCGTCGCCATGTTTTCGCACAGAACGTAGATCTCTTGACCGTACGACAGCGTAATGTCGTTTTCGAAGAAGTTCGTCTGATCGCCGGTGAGCAGAATCGTGCTGCCGTCGCCCGCCATCGGGGCAACGCGCGCCCCGCTCGACGCACCCATCGCGCGAACGGATCGGGAACCGGAGAGATGCAGCATCGGCGCCATACGCGCCGTCGAACCCGTTCGCACTTGGCGAACGGCGTAGCGCCCCTTGCCCGAACTCATCAAAAACTGCGAGAGCTTCGGAACGTGGGGCGGCAGCTTCAGGCTTTTGTTGATCGTCCATCCGGTCACGGCCGGGATGCCGGCCGGAATTCCCGGAGGCGCGATGCCCGAGGTTGCGGGAGCGGTCGTGGCGGCGCCGCTGGGCGCGGCAGTGGGGCTCGCGAAGGGAAGCGGAGGCAGCGTTGCGCGATGAATCGGGACCGGATGAATCGGCTGCGGCGCTACATCGATCGGGCGAGGTGCCGGCGCTGCTACTGCGAGCCGATAGCCGCCGAGCGCGCTCACGATCGATACGATCGCGAGGAGCACGAGGGCCAATTGAAACTTGCGAATCATCCTGTTCGTCCCACGCTCTCCTTAGCGTTACTTCACGGTGAAGGTTGTTTGACCACCCGCGAGGTTTGGACCGCCGAAATCGACCAGCGCGAGCGCCGTATACGACCCGGGCGGGAGCTTCTCCACAACGTAGGCTTCGATCACTCGCCGTTCGCCGCGTCCGACCAACTGTTGCGGCGCGAACGGAACCGACGCGATGAGTCGATCGCCCTTGCGCACTTCAATCTTTCCATTGAGATAGAGGTGCGCGTTTCCGCGATTCTTGAAGCCGACCAAAAATTGCTCGCCGATCGGCGTTCGTTTCACTGCGATTCCGTCGACCGCTCCGTCGATCTTCAGGCTCGCAGGCGTGTATCCGTAGATTTTCGATGCAACGCGTTCGGCGAAGGTGATGCCGCGTGTCTGGTGGCGTTCCGGACGCGTCGTGAAGAAAATGATTCCCGAGTATTCACCGTTCACGCCGCCCGGCACGTTGAGCGTGACGCGGACTTGCTGAACGGTGTTGGGCGGGATGTCGAACTCGCGAGGATTGACACCCAACCACTTCGATAACGAAAACTTTTCGCTGCCCGGTTTCTTGAAAACGTAGTCGCCGCCGGGAGTCAACCCGAAGTCCGACAACGAGACCTGGATGTGCAGCGGCGCGGTGCCGCTGTTCCGAACCGTAATCGGGAAGGTCTGCGTCGTGTTCGGGGAGATCTGCAGCTCGAGTTTCGCGGGAGCGACGTCGAGGGAGAGATCAGCCGAGGCCGGATATGCCGCGCAGAGAACCAACATGATTGCTACTGCGAGAGCTTTCAAGGGTCGTTTCATACCACCCGACATATTCGGCTCGGCTGTTCTCCCAGATTAGGTGCTTGACTGCTAGTTCGGAATGAACTGGACGGTCATGATCGCGCTTTGCGTCGAGCTGGTCGAAGAGACCGTGTTCGCAAGCACGAGCTGCAGGTCTTCACCGGCGTAGCCGACCGTCGAGTTTGCACTCGTCGTCGAGATCCAGTTGAGACCACCGATCGAGAACGGCGTGGTCGCGTTCTGATAGGTTTCACCGGTGCCGCCGACAACCGACGACGTACCGGCCGTACCCGTCACTGCACCACCGGCAGCGACCGGAACGGCTGCGCCGGGCGCAGTCGCGCAGGTTGCGCTCGGAGCCGGGCCAACGCCCGAGCGGGTCGACGCCGTGATCGAGGCGCCGAGCGACTCGGGGAACGACGCGCCCTGGTTCGGGAACGCGCAGAGCGACGTTCCGGTGGGGAGCGCCGCGTCGAGGGCCTGGTACACTTTCACGCCGCTGGCATCGTTGTCTTGAACCGACGCGCCAACCGCGTTGAGGTACGTGCAGCCGACGCTCGCGCTCAGCGAGGGCGTCAGCGTGCCGTAGTCGAGGGTCAGATCCGCGTTACCGGTCGGCAGCGTGGAGCTGCAGGTACCGGCCGGGTTCGAGAGATAGCTGGCAAGCGTCGGTGCCGAGTAGGCAAACGCTGCCGAATAGGAGCTGTGGATCACAGCGGTCATGGCCGTCGCGACATTCCATTGAATCTTGACGGAACCATATTGCGGCGTACCAACTGCCAGCGCCGGGCTGCTCATGGCCGCCGCGCTTGCAAGCATCGCCGCTAAGGCTAGAGCTCGCTTCACTTGTAGAGTCCTTTCTCGTGCAATCGCATTTCCGGAGCCGGCGTCACCCGAGCCCTCCGATGCGCACCAAGCTATGAGACCTGATGCCATATTCAGTTCTTCGGAGGGAGCAAGGGGGGGCTTGAGGACCCACAAGGTCAGCAAGGCAAACTTAACTGCTCGCTAACCAGGCGCTTACGGCTGGATAACAAACGGGATACGTTCCCCTCGCTTGGTAAAGATGATTCCGCGCAGCGGCAGCGCGTGCGGCGCTCGTACGCTGAACACGAAGACGTCCCCGCGCGGCTTCGGCAGCTTGAATTGCTGGCCGCCTTCCATTGCCACGATGTCGCCGGCTTCGACGTCGGCCACGATCTTGGCAACGACGCGGACCGTCTGGCCCGGCGACGGATGCGCGGGCACGCCGTGTGCGACAACCGTCTGAATCGCGTTGCTGATCGTGATCGACGCGTCGCCGCCGCCGCTCGTTTCACCCTTGACGTCCACGTGCATGAGGTAATCGCCGTTCTGCACTGCCGGCGCCTTGAAGCGCGCGATCCACAACTTGCGAGCGCGGTCGTAATGAAGCGGGAACGATCCGATGTCGCCGGAGGCGAGGACCGACTTGACGCCTTTGGCGTTGGTGCTCACCCGGAGCTCCGCAATGCCGCCCTGCGGGACCTGATCCGGCACGAAGGACGCGTCCACGGCGGCGCTCGGGCCGCCCGAGAACGTCATGATCACTTGCTTTGCTTTCGCGCCTACCTTAAAGGTAATGCCCTGGATGGCTTCGCCCCCGGCGATCGTCACCGGCCCGTCCGGCCCCTGGACGATCGCCTCACCGTCGGGAAGCGAGTCCGCGTCCACGCTGAGCGTGTACTGGCCCGCCGGCAAATTGTCGATGAGGAAGTGGCCGTCGTCGTCGGTGATGGCCGCGTGCTCGCCCGGGTCCGCGACGACATAGACGTCCTTGGCCCCCTGCAGATCGCCGAACCCGGAGTCGCTGGTAAAGAGCACCTCACCCTCGATCGAGCCGAGGCCGGTGAGCTGCCAGTTGAGGGTCGCGAGCGATCCGGTCGTGACCGTCACTTCTTTCTTGCCGTCGCCGGGTGCCGTGACGTTCGAGGGTAAGGACTCGACGACGATCGCGACCGTGTGGCGGCCGGGTGAGAGGTGGCCGATCTGATAGCTGCCGTCCGATGCGGTATAGCCGCGCTGCTTGTTGTCGACGACGAGCTGAATGCCCGCGACCGGAATCTCCGTCGAGCCGTGCATCTGCACGACGCGTCCTTGCACGCCGGCAAAGAGCCCGGCCGAGAAGTCGACGTTGAAAATTTGGCCGCCTTGGATCGTAAAGCTCTGCGTCGCCGAATCGGGGATGACGCCCGGCGGCAAGGTTCCGGTCGAGATCGTCAGCGCGTGCACGCCCGGACGAACGAAGCGGAATTCATACGCGCCGGTTGCATCCGTGCGCTGCGTCAGACCGCCGTCGAGCGTCACCAGAACGTTCGGAATGCCGCGATTGCCGGTCAAGCCGTACGACGATGCCTCGTTCTGCAAAAAGACGTGTCCTTCAACGATCGCCGGCAGATTCGGATTCGGGCGCCCCGAGTAGCGTGCTGCCCCGCCGAACGCGAGCGGCCCGACGATGTCGAAATTCAAGTAATGCGCGACGCCGCCGAGCGCGCCGCTTTGGCGCGTGAGGCTATAGGTAACGCGCGCCGCAACGACCGGCGATAGACGGCGCGTGAAGCTGTACGTCTGCATGAATTGATTCGTCGACTGGTCGGCGCCGCCGGTCGAAACGCGCAATGAGTCGATCGCATACGATATCTGCGCCTTCGCTCCGATGGGCTGCTCGATCGTCGCGGCATTCTCGACCTGCGATCCGCTGTTGTCGAGGCCGAAGACACGCGTGCGCGAGGTATTGAACGAGATAAAGCCGCGCCACAGCGGACGCGAAGCCCCGAGTGCAATCTGACTCTGCCCGATCGAGGGCGATCCAGGCTGGCTCAAGAGTGAGGTTTGATACGTCTGCGTCAATCCGAGCCATGGGAATTGCTCGGTGAAGGTCTCTCCAAAATCGCGTTCGTTCGTCGACACTCCGTCCGAGTTCGTCTGCGCAAAATTGATGAGGGTCTGCGACATCAGCACGGAGCCGACGGGAAGTTGAAGGTTGAAGGCTTCGTGCGCGGTCCGGCTGGTGGACCCGCTGACGGTTTCGAGCAGATCGCCGTAATCGAACGTGAAGGCGCCGCGGCGCAAGAACGGGCGGCGATGCGTAAACGACAGATTCTTTTGACTGGTAAGCGCGTCGCCGAGAATCAGATAGCCTTGCGGAATACTGAAGTAGCCGATGCTCGTCGACGTCTTCTCGCTAAAGAAATCCGCGTGCAGCGCGTACGCTAAACGCGTTCCGTCGGAAACACCGGGAATGTCGCGCGTATTGCTCAGCGCGACTTCACCGCGATAGGTCGCGCCGGATTTATACCGGCCCAGCGAGAGATCGAGCGCCGTGTTTTGTCCGTGCGACGTATCGCCCCGCGCGACGTAGAGCGTTTGAGAGAACAGCAGTCCGTGCGGGTACGCGCCGCTATGGCGCAAGCCGACGACCCCGAAGCCTTCGCCGCTCGAGCCGGTCGAGCGCCCGAGAATCAAATCGATCTCATCTTGGCCGCGCGGCACACCAAGGGTGATGCCGCGGTTGAACGTGGCGTCGGAGAGTTGGGTATCCGTGGGCGTCGAGACGATGCCGTATCCGACGTAATATTGCGGCGTGCTGTAGACGAGGTTGAGCTGCGATAGGTTGACTTGATCGGGACCGGTGCCGCTGGTCGCGCCGAAACTCTCGTCGAGCGAGATCGACGAGCGCTGCGTCCGGCGGCCGATATGAAGCGCCATAGAAAGGTTGGCGTCGTTCGAAGACTGGCTTGCGTTGAACGCCTCCGACTGATGCCGCCCCAGCGTGACGCCGCCGGTACCGGAAAACTCGATGGGCCCCTCGCCAAAGAGATGGTGGCGGTGCGTGGGGCAGGGCGAGAGCCCCGGCGGAAGAGCCGACGGCGTGGGCGAGGGCGGCGGCGTCGTCTGTTGCGGTGCCGGCGTCGGCGTCGCAAGGGTGTCGGTCGGGGCAAAGACCGGATACGAGGTCAGCTCTTTGGCCGGCGAGGCCGACGCGGCCGGGGTTGCGCGAACCATCTGAACCGTCGCCGGACCGGAAACCGCAGGAGCACCCTTGTCGGGGACGCAGGGATCGGCCAAGGCGAGCAGTCCGGGACCGCTGGACGCGAGCACCCCCGCCAGTCCAAAGAGCATAAGAAGCAGGCCAAATACCTGCAATGGCCTACCCATCGCTATCAAGGATTCGGCGGCCTGGTCCAACATTTACACTTGTAGCGGTTCGGGCTGTGCAAGGTTTGCGTTATCCGACCGATAGACAATCTATATAGGAACCGCGGCTTTCCGGGAGCCACGGGACCTGTGTTCACACCAAGGATGGGGGAATACAGGAAGCATGGATGTGCTGCCAGTGCTGGCGACAGTGCATCGTAAGATGAGTCAAAGACAGGGAAGATCGCAGTTGATCATCTCTGTTTCTTCACGTTTTTACGATGCCGAGGTGCGCGACTAAATGCGCATTGGGCTCTCGAGCGATTTCGATCAAATTCTGAGCAACATGCGTCAGAATCAGTCGCGTTTGGGAACCCTCACCACGCAGCTTGCATCCGGACTGCGCATCAACAGCGCAGCCGACGACCCCAGCGGTCTTGCGATTTCGGAATCGCTCAAGACGATCAGCAACGGCCTCCAGCAGGGCATAGCGAACGTCCAGACCGCCAACAACGCCCTCACGGTCGCCGAGGGCGGACTCGCCACGATCACCGGCATTCTTCAACGGATGCGCAATCTGGTCGTGGAAGCCAACTCGGATCTCAATTCAAAAGACAACCTTGCAGAGATCCAATCGGAGATCGATCAGCTCGCGCTTGAAATCAACCGCATCTCGCAAAACGCAAACTTTAACGGTTTGCACTTGCTCGACGGATCGCTCGCCGCATCAAAACCCATGCAGCCGCCGAGCTTGCTGTTCATCAATCCGAAGGTCAACGGCAATCAGAACACGCTCTTCGACACGACCACGCCAGGCGTAACGGTCGCCAGCACCGGCCCACCGCCTCCGCAAGAGTCTGAGATGTCGTTCAGCATCGACTCGTACGATGCGTCCTCCAACACGCTGCAGGTCACGATCTCTCAAGAGAGTCCCGACGCCGGCTTCGGAACGGTTCCCGCCACGGTTTTGCATGTGACGCCGGGGACGAACTTCTTCGTGGAGTTCGGCCCGCAGCCGTATTACGGCATGCAGAACGCCAGCTTCCAAAACCAATTCCAGTTCAACTTCAATACGATTAGCCAAAGCGACGTCGGCACGGTCGGATACATCGTCGTGCAGGCACAGCAGAACGCTCAAGGTCAGCTCGCGGGTGCGCAGGGGCCGCTCACCGTGAACACCGGAACGAGCGAGGGTTCGACGATCTCGATTGCGATCGGGCCGACGAACACCCAAACGCTCGGCGTCAACGAAATAACCGTCGGCGACGTTCTTGCCAACTTTGCTTCCGAAGCGCGGATCGATAACGCGATCAATACCGTGGTCGAGCAGCGGGCCGAGATCGGCGCACAGCAAGTCGCGCTCAATGAGGCGGCGAGCGACGCCTCAATCCAGTGGGTCAATCAAACGGCGAGCGAAAGCTCCATCCGCGACCTCAACATCGGGACTGCGACCACCGAATTCACCAAAGAACAAATCCTCGTTCAAGTCGGGACGAACGTGCTCTCACAATCCGAGGACACCACCCGGCAAATCGCGTCCCTCCTGATCAACGCCCTGGTCGCCTAGACCTCGTCCGCCGTTGGCGCGGGTTGACGCTTACCTCTATACTTAATCTTGGATACCTCGCTAGGTGAGGCGTCCACGCAATATATAGGCCGCTGCCCCGAAACGTCGAGAGACGCCAAGTGAGGTAGACCAGACTGCGCCGAGACAAGGCGGTGTCTAACGCGGCTCCTTCATTCGAAGGTTACGATGCGTGGTGCCAAAGCTCGGATGCGATTGAGGTAGCACGCGGGACCCCCGTGTTTTTGCGCGCTCAACCGTGACCGGCCGCCAGCGAGGCGGGCGGTTTTTGTTTTTTTCCGGCGGTCAAGAACGACGCAAGAGGGGAGGTGAGGAGCATGGCGTTTACCGAGGGATTTGTCAGCGAGCTGGTCGGCCGCAAGGCGACCGTGAATGAAATTCCCATCGGAAAGGTCTCGGATTTTCTGGTCAACAAGCCCGACGACGTCTTTCCCAAGATCGATGGCCTGGTGATCAAGACGACCAAAGGGCTGCGCTTTGCGCCGATCGAGACGGTCGGCGAACTCGACACCGACGGGTCGGTCGCATTGACCGCGACGCCGAAAGAACCGGCGCCGCCGGAACGCGACTCGCTCTACCTCATCGCGGACCTGCTCGATAAGCAGATCGTCGACGTCGACGGGCGCAAGGTCGTTCGCATCAACGATATCGAGGTCGCGCACGCGGGCGACGCCCTGCGCGTCGTCGCAGCTGACGTCGGTGTCGCCGGGCTGCTGCGCCGTCTCGGACTCAAGTCGTTCGGTAAGCGCTTCACGCCGGCGATCTACCGTTCGATTCCGCGCACGATGATCGCGTGGGATTCCGTCTCGCCGATCCGCGATACGAACCCGTCGCAGATCAGTCTCTCGGTTTCGGAAAATAAACTCTCGCGTCTCCACCCGTCCGAATTGGCCGACATCATCGAAGACCTCTCGGCGCGCGAAGCGGCCGCGGTCGTGCGTCAGCTCGACGATGAAACGGCCGCCGATGCGTTCGAGCATCTCGAACCCGAGACGCAGCGCACGCTTATCGAAGATATCGGCACGGAACGCGCCGCCGACATCATCGAAGAGATGGATGCCGACGATGCCGCCGACCTGCTGGCGGAACTCGATGAGGAGCAGCAGCAACAGTTACTCGCGGAGATGAACGAGTATACCGCGAGCGAGCTGCGCGAACTCGTCAAATACGACGAAGACACGGCCGGCGGATTGATGACGACGGACTACACATGGATCTATCCGCATCGCACGGCGGAAGCGACGATCCGGAAGATTCGCGAAATCGCGCCGACCTCCGAGTTCATCTACTATCTTTACGTCGTCGACAAGCAAGACGCGTTGCTCGGCGCGCTGTCGTTGCGCACCCTGTTGCTCGCCGATCCCGAAGATGCCATCGACGCAATCATGGATACGGACCTCGTAACGCTTCGGCCCGATACCGAGGCCGAGGAGGTCGCGGCGACCATCGCGCGTTACGACCTGCTCGCGATTCCGATCGTCGACGACGCGGGCAAGATGCTCGGCATCGTAACCGTTGACGACGCAATCGACGCGATCATCCCCGAAGACGTTGCGAAACGGCTTCCGAAGTTTACCGCGCATCGCAATACCTCGCGGCATCCCCAGCACGGAAGCGCCGGCGGCTAAGCAATGGTCGAACAAGCACCCCGCCGCCGTTCGGTTTGGCGAACGCTCATGCTGCTTGCGGCCGTGCTCGGCCCGGGCTTCGTTACCGCATCGGCCGGAAACGACGTCGGCGGCATCGCGACGTATTCGTCGGCGGGCGCGCAGTTCGGCTACAACATCATCTGGGTGATGGTGCCGCTCGCGGTCGCCCTGATCGTCGTCCAAGAGATGTCGACGCGCATGGGATGCGTCACCGGCAAAGGTCTCGCGGCGCTCATTCGCGAGAATTTCGGCGTCAAGATCTCCGTCGTCGCGATGTTCGTCCTCTTCCTGACGAACACGCTGATCACGTCGACGGAATTCGCGGGCATCGCCGCAGCCGCCGAGAACTGGGGCGTCTCGCGCTACGTTGCGGTTCCCGTTGCGCTCGTCGCCGTCTTCTTCTTCGTCCTTCGCCTCAACGGCAAAACGGTCGAGCGCACGTTCGTCGTCTTCTCGCTGGTCTACCTGACGTACATCGTGTCCGCGGTGCTCGCGCATCCAAATTGGCACGACGTCGCCACGGGAACGCTGCTTCCGCACTTCGCGTTGAGCACGCCCGGGTGGCTGGTCATGGTCATCACGATCATCGGTACGACGATCTCGCCGTACATGCAGTTTTTCTTGCAATCGCAAGTCGTGGAAAAGGGCTCGCGCACCGAAGATCTGCCGCTGGCGCGCGCGGACGTGATCAACGGATCGATCCTTGCAATCGCGCTTGCCGGTTTCATGATGATCGCCAACGCCGCGACGATCTTCCTGGCGAACGAACACGGCGCCAAACTCAACCCGCAGCAAGCGATGGACTTTGCGGTCGCCCTCAAGCCGCTGGCGGGAGCGGCCGCTTCGACGATCTTCGCGCTCGGCATCCTCAACGCCGGACTGTTTACGGCGACGGTCTTGCCGCTCTCGACGAGCTACATCGTCTGCGAAGCGCTCGGATTCGAAGCGGCGGTCGACCGGAAGTTCTCCGAGGCGCCGGTCTTTTTCACGCTCTTTGCGGCGGGATTAATCATCGGCGCAGGATTCGTCCTCATCCCGGGGCTGCCGCTGCTCAAGCTGATCCTGTTCGCGCAGGCGCTTCAAGGCGTGCTGCTGCCGTTTGAACTGATCCTCATGCTCGTCATCATCAACCGCAAGCACGTGATGGGCAAACACACGAACAGCGTCACCGCGAACGTCATCGCTTGGGCGACGACGATCGTGATCGGCGCGCTCTCGCTCATGTCGGTTCTCGCGCAGTTTATTCCGCAGCTCGGCGGCGGTTGATCGTTCGCTTGAGTTCGCGGCGCGCCACGTCGGCGTTCGCGAAGCACCAGCGGTTGCGGCCCTCTTTTTTCGCCCGATAGAGCGCGCGGTCGGCCGCATCCATCAATTTTTCGACCCCGTCGGCATCCCCGGGATAGAGCGCGATGCCGATGCTCACATGGACGACGTGCGCCACGCTTTCGATCTCGACCGGCTCTTGCATGGCGACGTTGAGTTTGCGCGCGAGGTCCGCGGCATCGCTGGGCCCGTCGACGATCGGCTGCAAGATGACGAATTCGTCACCGCCGAATCGCGACACCGTATCGCTCTCGCGGGTGGTCTGGCGAAGGCGCTCGGCAACGACTTTGAGGACGCTGTCGCCGATGGCGTGTCCGTACGTGTCATTGATGTGCTTGAACTTGTCGATATCGATGTACATCACCGCGAAGCCGCGGTCGTAGCGGCGAGCGGTCGCAATCGTCTGCTCGATGCGGTCGTTGAAGAGCACGCGATTCGGCAGTCCGGTCAGCGCATCGTTGAAAGCCATCTGTTCGATGCGCTCGTTCTGTAAGGCACGTTCGAGCGCGGCGGAAACAAAGAGCCCCATGAGCTGCGCCATCTCGCGCTCGTTCGGTGAGAGGCCTTCGGTCCGCGGTGCGCGCGACGCGAACACGAGCGCGCCGTAGATTTCATCGAAAACCGTCAACGCGGCGGCGAAATACGAACGCCAGGGCGCCGTCGCGCGCGCCGGGTCGTCGCGCCACTCCTCCGATTCCATGTCCGGAATGAAAAGCGGGTTGCGTCCTTCGAGCACGTGATGTGAGAGCGCAGCTCGTTCGGGGTAGATTGCCCCCTTGGTAACGGAGCTTTCCCCGACCGCATTGCGCACGCGAACCCGGCCGGTTTCAAAGTTCGTGACGTACGCTTGATCCCAGCCGAAGAGCTCGATGCCCAACTGCAGGGTCGCGTCGATCTGCTCGTCGAGGGACTCGCCGCGCGAAGCGGCCACCATGTACAAACGTCGAATCTGTTCGCCGTGCGCCGCGATCGCGCGTTCGGCATTCTTTTGCGCGGTGACGTTTTTGAAGATCGCATAGGCGCCCATGATCTCGCCTGAGACGTGCAGCGGGACGAGCTTGAGCTGCACGTCGAGTTTATTGCCGAGCCGATCGAGCAACAACGAATCGTCTTCGGTCGCTTCGCCGCGCAACGCGGTATGAAAGAGCTGCTCGGCATCGTGGCGCAATTCGGGCGCGACCAGTTCCGTCCAGCGTTTGCCGACGAGTTGCTCGCCGTAGTATCCGGTTTCGCTTTCGAGCGCGACGTTGACACGCGAGATGGTTCCCGTCGATTTGATCTCCATGATGCCGTCCGGGTGATACTCAAAGAGCGAACGGAATTTTTCTTGATTGACGGTCAGCGAGTGCTCGGCTGAACGAAGCGCGACGATGTCGCGCGCTTGCGCGAAAATGCCGACGATCTCGCCGTTGAATCGCGCGGGAAAGACGTAACACTCGACCGGGATGATCGAGCCGTCCTTGTGGCGCGCGCTCGTATCGAAGTGATCGGTCCCGCCGGCGAGCGCCGTCCGGACGGCCAAGCCGACGCGCTCGAGATCGCGCGGCGCCACGTGCCGCTCGTAGCCGCTGCCGATGAACTCGTCCAGCGTGAAGCCGGTCATCAGCTGCGCCGATTCGTTCGCGCCAATCGTATGCCCGGTGCAATCGTAAAGCACGATCGCATCCGGCGTATCCGCATAAAGCGAAGCGACGGCCTCGCGAAGAACCGCTGCGTCCATTTCGAAGAACCAACCCTTGCTTCGCCGAACCAGGCGGCCATGACTCCCGACCAGCTCGTCGAGTTCGCCGAGGCGCTCGCGCGTGTCGCCGCATCCGGCGGCGGCGCGAAAGCCCTTGCCGTGCTGGTGGCGGAGCGAACGGGGGCCGGAGTCCTCGTGGAGGACGGCCAGTGGCGGCCGCTCGCGACCGCAGGGCCGGGCTCGCTGCCCTCAACCGCGCGCAACCTCAATGGCCCGCGCGCGAAAACCGTTTCCATCACCCTCGGCGATGCGTGCTACGGCTACCTTTCTGTGGTTCCGGCACCGGCGGATGTCGATGAGGCGCTGCCGCTCCTGCGCTTAGCGGCGAGCACGTTGGCGCTCGAATTGGCCCGCGAATCCGACGGCGGCCGCGGCCGGCGGCGAGCATTTTGGGACCGCCTCATCGCCCGCGAATACCCCGACGCCGGTGCGGCGCGTGAGGATGCGGCCGCGCGCGGCATAGCGCCGGCTGCGCACTACCTTTGCATTGCGCTCGAAGCGGAGCCGGGCCAGGAGCTTCGTACGCTCGTCACCGATGCATTTCGCAGCGTTGACGGCGAGCTCGGCATCATCGAGCGCGGGGGCGGCGGCCTGCTCGTCCTCGTCCCGGCGTCGCGCGAAGTCGACGCCGAAAACGCGCGAACCGCCGC
>DASSZO010000051.1:0-2246 GCA_035702815.1 Candidatus Aquilonibacter sp.
GCAAGAAAGCAAGCAGCATACCATTTTAACGCTGTTTGCCACTTCGGCGTTTCGCTAGGCTATGAGCATTAAGTCCTGGTGTTGCGACTACTGGGGATGCGTGCCTTTGCGCGGGGCGATGCCGATCGCGAGCGGCGGTAGCTCTTCCGGCAGCAATCCCGTCGATTTTCCGTCGATTTTATGAATGCCGGCGAATTCGGAAAATTCGACCAGCGCGGGAATGGTGACGTTGGGCAATGGTTTTCTGCCGAAGCACTCCCACTCGCACGCGACGGAGCGGTCTTCGAAAAGCGTTGCGATATAGCCGGTGCCGTCGATCTCCGACGTTGGATCCGGCTCCCGGTAGCGCACGTACCCGTCGACGATGTAGATGGGCTTGAACGTCTGCACGTAAGCGACGAACGGCGCGACGAGAACCGCGATGAAGTAGCCCAGAAAACAGATGGCACCGACCCCGAAGATCCAAGCGATCTTGATGAGATCATGATCGGAGGCGACGTGGTTCGCACGGTAGATGATGCCGAACGTCAGGAAGAGCATGAACACCAGTCCGAGCAGCGGTTCGATCGCGATGGCAAAGCGGCCCGTCAGCCCTCGCCACACGATGAGCCGTTCTTTCTCGCTCCAGGGGCGGTGCGCGAGTTGGCGCGTACGCCGGTCAAACAGTCGCTGTTTCATGCTCCACTTGCGGGGCAGCGCGATCGATGATGCCGCGAAGGCCCGTTCGTAAGGGAAGTGTACCCATCGTGTGTCCCCACTCACCGTTAACGCGCGTTGCGACGAAAACGTCGCTGACGTAATTCGGCGCGTATTGGACGAGCAGGGAAGCTTGCCAGAGCAATGCCATGCGTTCGACGATCGAACGTGCGCGCCACTCGAGTTCGTCACGCTCGCGAAGATCGTGTTCGAGCGAAGCGACCGCCTTTGCGATTCTGGAGTCCGACATGGCGGGCGCGAACTCCGCGAAAAGCGCGTCCACGGCTTCCGGTTGCTTTTGCAAGATGCGCAACACGTCGAGCGCGTTGATGTTACCCGAGCCCTCCCAAATCGAATTTAGCGGCGCTTCCCGGTACAACCGCGGCATGATCGATTCTTCAACATAGCCGTTACCGCCCAGACATTCCAGCGCTTCCGCGGTTACCGCCGGCGCGCGCTTGCAGACGTAGTATTTCCCGATGGCGGTGCCGATGCGTTTGATCGCGGCCGCGTGCGGATTATTCGGTGCATCGTCGACGGCACGCGCGAGACGAAGAAAGAGCGCGGTCGCGGCTTCCGATTCGATGGCAAGATCGGCGAGGACGTTTTGCATCAGTGCGTGCTTGACGAGTGCGCGCCCAAACGTGTGACGATAGGTTGCGTGGTGGATCGCCTGTGCGAGCGCAGCCCGAAGGAGGGCGGCAGAGCCGATGATGCAGTCGAGCCGCGTTTGATTGACCATTTCGACGATGGTCTGGACGCCTCGGCCTTCCTCACCGATCAGCCAGCCGAACGTTCCATGAAACTCAACTTCGGCCGACGCGTTGCTGCGATTGCCGAGTTTGTCTTTCAAGCGTTGAATGGCGAACGGATTGCGCGAACCGCCCAGGAGCACGCGCGGCACGAAAAAACACGACAAGCCGGCGTCGGCTTGCGCCAGCACGAGAAATGCGTCGCTCATCGGCGCAGAGCAGAACCATTTGTGCCCTTGCAGCACGTACTCGTCGCCGGCCACGCGCGTCGCGCGCGTCTGGTTCGCGCGCACGTCGCTGCCGCCTTGCTTTTCGGTCATGCCCATTCCGCAGATCGCACCGGTCTTCTGTTCGATGGGAAGCAGGCGCGGATCGTAACTGCGAGCCGCTAGTTTTGGAAACCACGTCTGCGCGAGCGCTTCGTTGTGTTTGAGCGCCGGAATCGCCGCATAGGTCATCGAGATCGGGCAGCCGTGGCCGCCTTCGACTTGGGACCACACGAAGAATTTTGCCGCGCGATGTACGTGGGCGTTAGGCGATGGATCGGCCCACGGCGCGGCATGCAGCCCGCGCCCGGCGGCGGTAGCCATGAGCACGTGCCACGACGGATGGAAGCGCACTTCGTCGATGCGGTTGCCGTAGCGATCGTGCGTGTGAAGCACCGGCGGGTTTTCGTTTGCATCGAACCCGAGTTGGATGACCTCGGGGTTTCCGGCGAGCAGGCCGAGCTCTCGAAGCTCGGCATCTCCGAGGCCGCGCGCTTCGCGTTCGACGCCTTCATGCAACGCTTGGTCGCTC
>DASSZO010000078.1:0-16724 GCA_035702815.1 Candidatus Aquilonibacter sp.
TGATCCTGTTCGGGCCGGACAAGCTTCCGGGTATGATGCGCCAGGCGGGTCGGGTGATGCGGGAGGTGCAGAACACCTCGCACTCGTTCATCGCCGAAATGGAACGCGCGGCCGACGTCAACGACCATCAGATGCCGCCCCCAATGCCGCCCTCACCGCCTCCTACGACGGTTCACCCGCCAGACGACGCCACAGCGCCATAACGCGCACCACGTAGGCCCGCGTCTCGGCGTATGGCGGAACGCCGCCGTAGCGGTCGACCGCGCCGGAGCCCGCGTTATACGCGGCGATCGCATCGACGTAGCGCGCGGTGCGCCGAAGTGCGGAATAGTGCGTGAGCAGCCCGCGCAGATGGACTGCGACGCCATGGATATTTTCAAGCGGATCGTCAGGATCGATGCCGATGCCGCTTGCGGTCGCCGGCATGAATTGGCCAAGCCCACGCGCGCCGGCCGGCGAGACCGCGTCGCGCCGCCATGACGATTCGACCGCGATGAGCGCGACGAGCAGGCGCGCATCGAGCGATTGCGCATCGGCTTCCTGGATCACCGCAGCCGCATAGCGCGTTGAGTCCGTCGCGTCGAGCGATGGGTTGAAGATGCGCAGTGCGTGCGCGTACATCGCGACCAGAAAAGCAAACTGCCGCACACTCCGTAGAGTGCCGCGGCAGTTGCAAAGCGAGACGCGCGGTCGCTAGATGTTGAAGTTTTGGCGGATCTCGGAGATCCGTTGCTGCACCTGCGAGCGAACTTGTGCGTGCAAGCGCTCTTTCTGCTCGTCCGGCAGGCGCCGATAGACGAGGTAGCCGGCGGCCGAAACCAGTCCGCCCAGCAAGCCGACGAGCAGCGCCCGCCCTACTTCGTTCTCGCCCTCATCGGCGCGCTCGGCATCTTTGCCAAACGCGTTTTGGTAGCCGTTGCCGCCGGTCGAACCGGTCGACCACTGCCCTTCGGGCGGCGCAGTGCGAAAGCTGTCAGTCATGAATGCCTCCTGTGGTAGATGCCTATCGTACCCGATTCCGCGCAAGGTTGTTACGGTTGCGCTTCAAGTTCCCTTGAGAAGCGAACGTGCTGCGGGTACTGCCGCGCGATCTGCTCGACGGAGAGCGCGGCGGTGGCAAGAATCGCGGCTATCCCGGGTTCGTCGCGCCGGTCTGCCGGTACGCCGATGTGCATGTCGCCGCGCTCTTGATGCAGATCGAGGGTCACGTGGGCGACCTCTTCGAGTCCCAGGCGCGCCGCTTGGAGAATCGCCGAGACCGCGGCGCAGACCAGCGAGTACTCGTCGCTCGACGTCTCGGGGATCGCGACGTGACCTGAGCCGACAAAAGAAGACAGCCGGTGACGGCTGTCTTCATAAAACGTTACGGTCAACACGGACGAGCAGCTAGAGGCTGATCTTCGTGATCTTTACTTCAGCGAAGCGTTGACGGTGGCCGTTGAGCTTGCGGACGCGCTTCTTGGGCTTGTAGCGGAAGACGAGAATCTTCTTGTCCTTGGCTTGGCGAAGGACGGTGCCGGTCACGCTCGCGCCCGAAACCAGGGGTGCGCCGACCTTGAGATCACCGCCGTTGCTCGCAAGCACGACGCGGTCGAAGGTAACGTCGCTTCCGGCCTCGGCGTTGATGAGGTCGGTGCGGATGATATCGCCCTCGGCAACACGCAATTGCTTGCCGCCGGTCTCAATGATCGCGTACATAACCGGGATACGATACCAGGCCCTCCCACCCACTGTCAACGACTCCCGCCCCCTGTCAGCCTGAGCTTGCCGAAGGGCGAACCGCACGTTGACAATGCGCTCCTCAAAGCGTATGCTCCAGATAAGTCTAAAACGCAGACTGATCTGAAAGGACGCTTTTGATGAACGCTTCCGAAGCCCGCGAGCACTTGGAAATGATCGAACGGATCATCTCGGCCTCATCTCACAAGCTCGAGACCGGCGCCGAATATTTCGTCGTCTGGGGACTGGCCGGCGCGGCGTTCGACGTCGTGGACACCCTCGCGTACGGCGGGCGCATCCCGCTGGGGTGGCTCTGGGTGAACTTCCTTATCCTGGCGCTCGCGATCGGCTTTACGGTCGTCCGCTCGCGGACTGCCGGTTACGCCGAGAAGGGCCGGATGTCGATCCTCCAGCGCGAGTACCTCAACGTGCTGTGGCTCGCAATTGCAGTCGCGTTCGTTACCTCGCTCATCGGATTCAATCTCTTCGCGTTGCACGGCTCGATGGCGGTATGGAACGTCGTCGAGGCGATCGTGCTGTTCTACATCGGCATGCACGGAAATCGCCGCGCGCAGATTTGCGGACTCGTGATGATCGTCACGATCGCACTGGCGAACTTCATGCCGTCGAACACCGGATTCATCTTGGCTGCGGGACCGCTGCTCGGCTGGGGCGGTTTCGGCATCGCGGAGTTGCTCGCGAAAGCGTAAGCCCATGGACGAGTTACTACTCTCCAAGATTCGTCTCGGAATCATCGCCGAGTTGTTGAGCAACGAATGGGTTGCGTTTTCCGCACTCCAGCACGCGCTGCAAACGACCAATGGAAACCTGGGCGCGCATCTCGCGAAACTCGTCGACGCCGGTTACGTACAGGAAGAAAAGACGTTCGTCGACCGGCGCCCTCAATCGCGTTACCACCTGACCGATACCGGACGCGGCGCGTTCGTCGCGCACGTCAAAACGCTCGAGCAATTGCTCGGAAACGCAGAAGGACCCAAATGACGACGATAACCTTCAAAGACGTCTGCAAGCGATACGGCCAGACGCAGGCGCTGCAAAACGTATCGTTTACCGTCGAGCGCGGCGAGTGCGTCGCGCTGCTCGGGCCGAACGGCGCCGGAAAGACAACCGCGCTCGAGATTTTGCTCGGCCTGCGAACAGCGAACTCCGGAATCGCGCAGATCGACGGTAGCGTCGCCTGCACGCCGCAGAGCAGCGGATTTCCCGATGCGTTGCGCGTCGGCGAACTCATTGGCTTTGCGGCCGCACATTACGCCCGGGCGTCGAGCGTCGAGTCCGTGCTCGAGGCGTTCGATCTCTCGTCGTATCAGAACGCGAGGGTCGGAGGGCTTTCGGGCGGCGAGCAGCGGCGCGTCGCGCTCGCGCTCGCGTTTGCCGGCAATACGGACGTCGTGGTCCTGGACGAGCCGAGCACCGGCCTCGATGCCGAATCGCGCCGCCGTCTCTGGTCGCAAATTCAAACCGGCATCGCCAATCGGACGACGCTTTTTACCACGCATTATCTCGAGGAAGCCGAAGCGCTCGCGACGCGCATCGTGCTGATCGACCGCGGCAACGTGCGGTTTGACGGCACGCCCGACGAGTTTCGGTCGCGCTTCGGGGCAAAGCGCGTTGAATACGTCGACGGATCCGGCTCCAAGCGCGTGGTCGCGAGCGGCGATACCGATGCCTACGTGCGCAACCTAGTTCACTCCGGCGAGCCGTTCTCGCAGTTGACGGTGACGCAGTCCTCGTTCGAAGACATCTTCCTTTCGCTCACAGGAGCCGCATCATGAACCTTCGTGTTCTCGCCGCGCATATCGCGCTGCTCTTCCGCGACATCGCGCGCACTCCGTCGTTCGTCGTTCCCGCGGTCATCTTTCCGGCGATGTTTTTTTCGATCATGGGTGTGCCGTTCGCGCGTTCGAACGCGGCGATCGCCAACACGATCACGGCGTCGTACGTGGGCTTTGCCATCGTCGGCGTCGCGCTCTTTCAGTTCGGCGTGGGCATCGCAATGGAGCGCGGACGCCCATGGGAGCGTTACGTCCGGTCCCTGCCGGTATCGATCGAAGTGCGCTTCATCTCGCGTGTCGTCGTGGCATCATGCTTTGCAACGCTTGCCGCCGGACTGGTGTGCCTAATCGCAAAGCTCTTTACGCCGGTGTCGTACACGCTCGAGCAGTGGCTCCTGCTGGCACTCTATGCGATCATGGGCGCCGTGCCGTTCGTCATGCTCGGCGTCGCGATCGCGTACGTCGCTCCGCCGCGCGGCGCTACCCCGATCACCAACATCGTGTATCTCCTCTCCGCCTATTGCGGCGGATTCTGGATTCCGCCGCAGTATCTGCCGAGCTTCGTCGCGCCGATCTCGCCGTGGCTTCCGACGAGGCAATACGGCGAACTGCTTTGGAGTGTCGCAAACGGCCATAACCCGACGCACGCCGTCCTGATGCTTGGATACTTCACGCTCGCGTTCACCGCGGTTGCGATTGCGGCATATCGTCGCGACGAGCGGGTGCGCTATGCTTAGCCTCGTCCTCGCAGCCACGCTATGCTCTCCGGTTACCACCCCATTTACGGGAACGCTCTGCGCGCCGAACGACGGAAAGCGTCATGCCGCGATGCTGCTGCTCGGCGGATCGGAAGGCGGCGACTCGATGGCACCGCTAGCGCGGCAGTTTGCGGATCATGGGTACGTCACGGCCTCGGTCGCGTACTTCAAAGCCCCGGGCGTGCAACCCACGCTCGTCGACGTGCCGGTCGAGACGGTCAAGCACGCAATCGACGCCGTTTCGGCTCGCTCTGACGTGCGCGCGGATCGCATCGGCGTGCTCGGTCTCTCCAAAGGCGGGGAACTATCGCTCTTGGTTGCGTCCACGTATCCGCAAATCCGAGCCGTCATCGCCGTCGTTCCCTCACCGTTCGCATACATGGGGTTGGGACAGTACGGGCGCGCAACCGCGTGCTCGTGGACGGTCAACGCAAAGACACTGCCCTGCATTCCGCCGTCACCGCAAGGCAATGCGATCGTCGCCGCACAGGCGCAGGCTGGGAAACCGATCCGGCTCAAGCCGTTCTACGAGGCAGCGAGAACCGCCGATCCCGCCGTCACCAACGCAGCGTACTTTCCACTGGAACGGATTCACGGGCCGGTGCTGTGTCTTGCGGCGCAAGACGATCAAATCTGGAACAGCCCCGAGCAGTGCGCGCTCGCATTGCAGTACTTGCATCGGCATCACCATCCGTATGCGGATCGGTCGATCGTCTATCCGGGCGCGGGACATCTCTTCATTCTTGCTGCGGATGGGCCGCAGCACGCGCTCAACGTCATGACGACGCCGGGTGGATCGATCGCCTTCGGCGGTACGCCGCAAGCCGACGCCACCGCCGGGAGTGCCGCCTTTAAGCAGATATGGGCGTACCTTGCGTCGGCGTTAGGGCCGTAGCGTCAGTCGCTGGGTTGTCGCCGCATCAACGGCGTTGGTCGAATATGGAAGCGGAAGAAGCCGCCCCGCAACCCACGCGGCGGCTTCATCCGTATAGTGGCGCGAGCCCGGACGCCCCGAGTTTCCTTGGGGAATCGTGATGCCGCCCGTGTCCCAATTGCCGACGTCCCATACCGCACGGAAACTCTGCGAAAATCCGACATTCTGGACTTTGACGGTGTACGCATCGCCGTTACCCGGAAACGTGGTTCCGTTGAGAAACGACATTCCGAGCGCCGCCAACGGATGTTTCACGACGACCGCCCCCGCGGCGCCCCACGGCTGCGGTGAGGGCGCGAGCACGACGCTTGCAACCACACCCGGCTTTGCGCGCGCGGCGTCGACGGCTTGCGTGTAGCTCGCATAGTTTGCCGCAAGCTGACGCCGCGCATCGAATACCGCCGTCGCCGTTTTGGAATTCGGCGTGAAGCGCCCGTTCCACGCGCGGTACTCTTTGAAGTAGTGCGCGAGATCGCGCTCCGAAACCGAGAGCGTGTCCAGTTGCATCGATGTGAAATACGGCACGTCGTAGACCGGGCGGCTCCGCAGCATTTCCGCAATACGATACGCGCGATACGGAGGACTGAAGGCGGCGCTCAACCGGTACGGGTAGCCGTCGCCGTACATCTTCGCATTGGCGGTCCATACAATGGCCGAACGCGACGGCGAAACGTGCGGTAACGCAGCGAAGGGGATCATCGGATACGTCTTGCGCAGGTCGCTCGACGGATGGATCGCGCGACCCCATAGGGGATCGTCGGGAATCTCGCCTGCGAGTTGGTACGCGACGCGTCCGCTCGTGTCGGCGATCGCAAAGTTCTGCGTCGGGCCCGGATACGCGTGCAGCGCGCGCAGTGCGTCTTCGATCGATCCCGCTTGGTCCAATGCATTAAACGCCGGTAGCGGGGAGACCGCATTGGCATAAGCGCTCCAGCGAACGAGCACAAAGGTCTTCGCGTTGCGAACGTTCACGGTAACACCGAAGAGATCGCGATCGCGGTAGTACCGCTTCGTTCGCGTTTTGCCGAATCGCACGTTAAACGTTTCGGTCTGCCAATTCGACTGCGGCAGATCTTTGGGCGGATAAAACACGGAGAGCGCGGTCACGGTGCCGTTGGTCGCGCCCCACGCGACGTGGTCGTTATGTCCGAGCGTGATGCCGGGAATGCCGGCTAAAACGGCGCCCGCGGCATGAAACCCGGGCGCTTGAAGATCGGCCAGATACCAGATGCCGGGAATTGCCAGACGCAGGTGCGGATCGTTTGCGAGCAGCGATCGGTGCGTGGCGTTATGCGCCGACCCGGTCGCCCATTCGTTGCTGCCGATCGGCGGTCGGTGGTCGAGAAACAGGGGGAGGAGCGCGGTCTTGGCGTTGCAGTGCGCCGGATCGGCAATCTTTGCCAGTCCCGCCATGACCGGAGCGTCATAACACGGATCGGTAAGCGGAAGATGTTTTCCGATGCGCGCTGCGACGTCGTCCCACGAATCGGCGAGATCGAGCACGGTCGCAAAACCAACCGCGAGCGAATCTTGCGGACGCCATGGTTGCGGCTTGTACATCAACAGGCGGAACTCGACGGGTTGCGCCTCGCGCGCGTATGCCGCGTTGACCCCGTCGGCGAACGCTTGGAGCATCGCGCGATCGGGCGCATCCATCGCCTGCCACTGACGCTGCACGATGGCCGCGACGGGGACTTGGCGCGCGCGCTCGTCGGTGGAAAGCAGCGGAGGCCCGAGCACTGCGGCGAGTTCACCGTAGACGTACCGGCGCAGAAGGTCGAGCTGGAATCCGCGGTCGCTCGCTTCGGCGTAGCCTTGTGCAAAGAAGAGATCGTGACGATTGGCGGCGCGGATGTGCGGAATGCCGCGCGCGTCCCGCAAAATTTCGACCGGTTCGCGCAGCGCTAGCCCGTGCAAGGTTCCCGTGGTCGTCGATTTCGACCGCATGCCGAGCGCGACGTTGACGACGAACGCAGCCGCCGCGACGACCACGATCAACGCGACGATGCCGGCAACCCGCAGCGCGCCGCGCATCAGGCCTCGATCACGATGTCTGCGCCGTCGACTTTCAGCGCGAACGTCATGACGGGAATGACTGCGGGTAACGTCAGCGCCTCACCGGTCTTGACGTCGAAGGTAGCGCCGTGACGCGGACAGACGATGCACCGGCCTTCGAGATGACCTTGGTCGAGCGGCGCACCATCGTGCGTGCAAACGTCCTCGATCGCGTAATAGGAACCCTCGACGTTGCACACGAGCACGTCGATGCCGTCGATCGGAAAGCTCTTGGCGGTACCCGGCGCGATCTCGGCGGCTGCGCCATTGATTCGATGTTGCATCTATTTCCCGACTTTGCGGCACGGTGCCATGTTCCTCGGATCGCCCAGCGGAATCACGCGGAAGACAAAGCCCGGTCCGATCGTGATGTTTCTGCCGTCGCGCACTTCGTTGGCGATCGTTCGCACGAGACCCGGAATCGGCAAATAGCCCTCGGCGCGCGTCTCCAAATTGGCCGCAGGCGCCCAAACCGACGATTCGCGCGGATCGGCCATCACTTGAAACTGCTCGTTGCGATAGATCAGCTCGCGCATCTCGAGGACGAGGGACCCGTTGCGATTGCGATTGCTCGCCGCCGAAACGAACCGCACATACCCATATCCGATCGTACCGCTCGGAAGAATGTGGCCGAAGACGTTCGCGCCCTCGGTGAGTTTGAACCGAAAACGCATGCCGGGATACGCGGTGCCGGAATCCACCTTGTCGACCATCGTCGATTTTATTGCGGCGTTACAGACGGTTTCCCAGGCGCGTGCGGGTGCTACGGAGAGGGCGAAGGCGAGGGCGACGGCGCTGACGGCGATTGCCGCCGCTCGTGTTGGTGCTGCGTGCATGGAGCTTTCTCCGCGATGTCGTCGACGAGGATGATGTGAAAGTTGAAGCCGGGACCGAGCGTGACCTCGCGGCCGTAGCGCGCCTCATTGAATACGGTGCCGATCAGCCCGAGCGGCGCCATGCCGAGGCCTTCCTCGGCGAGCGTGTACGCGGGCGCGAACTCCGCCGCCTCACGCGGATCGCCCATCACATTGATCTCACCGGACGCGAGCGAGAGGATGCGCGGCTCGAGGACGATCAGCCCGCCGCGATTATGAGTTCTTGCATGTTGAACGTAACGCACGATTCCCCAGCCCATCGTACCCTCGGGGATGTTGATCCCATCGTGGATCACCGGCGCGGTCGTTTTGAAACGAAAACGCTCACCCGGCCAGGAGTGAGCGGTGGTCATCGTGTCGATCATGGTCGCCGGTATCGCCGGCCCGCAGTCGACGTCAGCGCGTCCAGGCAAAACCGCCGCGATGATCGCGGCGGTTGTGAGAAACGCGGTAAAGGCGCGACGTCGCACCGTGGAGCGGTTCTGAGTTTTAGCCGACCGAGCCTTCCATCTCCATCTTGACCAGGCGGTTGAGTTCGACCGCATACTCCATCGGCAGTTCCTTGACGAAGAAGTCGAAAAACCCGTTGACGATCATCGCGGTCGCGTCGGCTTCGCTCAACCCGCGCGACATCGCGTAGAAGAGCTGGTCCTCGCCGATCTTCGAAACGCTCGCCTCGTGCTCGACCGTCGATTGCTGTTCGTGGATCTTCATCGTGGGTTTGGTATCGCTCGACGATTCATCGTCCATGATGAGCGCGTCGCACTTCACGCGCGTTTTCGCTCCGGTCGCTCCCGGGAAGATCTCGACCAAGCCGCGGTACGTCGTCTTGCCGCCGTGCGCGCTCACGCTCTTGTTCGTGACGACCGACGTCGTGTTCGGCGCGGCGTGAATGACTTTGGCGCCGGCATCTTGGTGCTGACCTTCGCCGGCAAACGCCATCGAAAGAATCTCGCCGCGCGCGCCTTCGCCCATCAGGTAGATAGCCGGGTACTTCATCGTAAGCTTGGAGCCGATGTTGCCGTCGACCCACTCTACGGTCGCGTTCTTCTGGGCGACCGCGCGTTTGGTGACGAGGTTGTAAATGTTACGGTACCAGTTTTGGATCGTCGTATACCGGATCGATGCATCATCGAGCGCGATGAGTTCGACGACGGCGCTGTGGAGCGACGACGTCGAAAACTTCGGCGCGGTGCATCCCTCAATGTAGTGCACCTTCGCGCCTTTGTCGGCGATGATGAGCGTGCGCTCAAACTGTCCCATATTTTCCGCATTGATGCGGAAGTACGCCTGGAGCGGCATCTTCACTTCGGTGCCCGGCGGCACGTAGATAAACGAACCGCCCGACCACACGGCCGAGTTGAGGGCGGCGAACTTATTGTCCGCAGCGGGAATGACCGTCGCGAAATATTTTTTGACGATGTCCGGATATTGCTTGACCGCCGTATCCATGTCGCAGAAGAGCACGCCCTGCGCTTCGAGCTCCTTGCTGACGTTGTGATAGACGACTTCCGATTCGTACTGCGCGGAAACGCCGGCTAAGAACTTGCGCTCGGCTTCCGGAATGCCCAAGCGATCGAACGTGCGCTTGATGTCGTCGGGCACGTCGTCCCACGAGCGCTCGGTCCGGTCCGTCGATTTGACAAAATAGTGGATGTCGGCGAAGTCGATCTCGTTGAGCAGCTTCGTGTCGCCCCACGACGGCATCGGCTTGCTGATGAAGAGCTCGTACGCCTTGAGGCGGAACTCGCGCATCCAATCCGGCTCGTTCTTCATCGCGCTGATCCGCTCGACGATCTCGGGCGTCAAGCCCTTGTCGGACTTGAAAACGTAGTTCTCGGGATCGTGGAATCCGTGGCGATAGTCGTCGGCGATCGGTGATTGGGTCTGCAGCGGGGTCGTCATGACTACCCTACGGTACCCCTGGGCGACCCTATAGTCAAGATAGTGAAGTCTTAACTTCAAAAACTCACGGCGCTAGGCGCTACTTTTAAAGTAGAGCGCGAGATTCGTGCGTCCTTTGATCCCGAGCTTGGAGTAGACGGCGTGGAGGTGGTTCTCGACCGTCCGCAAGCTCACGCAGAGCTTGGCGGCGATCGATTTGTTGCTCAATCCCTGGGCGACCAAGGATGCGATCTCCATCTCCCGGTCGGTCAGCACCGGTGCCGGCGTCTCGAGCGGCGGCATGGCGAGGTTGCTCGTGCGGTCGATGGCTTCCGGGGCGCCGAGAACGCTGCCGCTTGCCAGGGCCGCTTCAAGCTCGTGGGCATCGAGCAGCTCTGTCAGCCGCGCGCGTATCGCTTCGGCGTAGGGCCGGCGCTCGGGCGCCAGCGCGATGCCGTGGCGCTCGCGCGTGCGGTCGATAAAGCCGACGATCTCCGCCGCTTCGCGTGCCTGCGCGGCACCGAGCGAGATGCGAACGCACTCTTCGAGGATGAAGAGCAGCGTGACGATGTTAACGTTCGCGCGGCAGAGCGCGACGGCTTCGAGCAGCGCCTGGTGCGCGTTCTCGCGCTCCCCGAGTGCAAAGAGGATGCCGCCGAGGACGGCAAAGCCGTGCGCCCCAGTGCCCGCGTCGCGCATCTCGTTCGTCCGCTCGACGGCCCGTTGCGCCCACGCGCGCGCCTTTGCCAGCGCTCCCGTTTTGAAGAGCGCCTCCGCATAATCGATCATGCCCATCGCGCGCTGCATCGACGGGATCTGCGCTTCGGGCAGATTCAAAAACGCTTCAAGCGGTTCGAGCGCTTCTTCCGGGCGCCCATGCAGCATGGCTGCGCCGGCAAAGCCGCGATACGCCACCGATTGCGTCTGCACGTCGCCGAGTGCGCGGGCGCGCCCGATCGCCTCATGGGCGATGTCGAGCCCGTCGTCGTAGCGCCCGGCATTGCAGTACACGACGACGGCAAGCGCGAGCGAGCGCGCGAGGCCGCGGCTGTCGCCGGCGCGCCGTGCGCGTTCGATTAATTCTTCGTTGTCACGCAGCGACTCGGCATAGAAACCAAGGCGGTTGTGCATCCAGCCAAGCGCGCGAAGCGCTTTGTCGAATGCGTCGCCGTCTTCTAGCGCCGTTCCGCGAGCGGCATCGAGCAAAGCGCGCAGCAGCGGTGCGAATGCCGCGGAAAACCCGAGCATGCCAAGCTGGATCCCGAGCGCGCCGGCAATGCGAAGCGCGCGTTCGCGGTAGCACTCGTCGGCACGTCCGTACTCAAGCGCGGTGGCGACGGCTTGGAACGAGGCCGCAAGGGCGGCGGTGCTCTTCGCGTCGAGTTGCTTGGTTATTCGGGATTCGAAATCGGCGGCGGCGGCCGCGAGGTGCGATAGGAATACGTCGACCGCGTCGGCCGCTTCGCCGGATTCTTCCAACCGCGCTCGCGCGTATGTGCGCGTTGTATCGAGCATGCGATACCGCGTTAAGCCCGTGTCGTCGCGCTCCGCAAGCACGAGCGACGAGCCGACGAGCGCTTCGAGCGCGGTGCGCGCCCGGCGTGCGTCGCCCGAAAACATGGCGACCGCATCGTCAACGGTCCAGTTGCGCGGATAGACACTGCAGCGGCGCAGCAGCGCGGCGGCGTCCGGCGCGAGGAAGCGGTGCGCCCAATCGATCGTGCGTGACACCGTCTGCGCGAGATCGGCAAAGGTGCGCTGCGAGAGGCGCGTCTCGAGTTCGTAGATGTCGACGTGCGCGAGATAGGCGGCCGCAAGTTCGATCGCTAGCGGAATGCCGTCCAACTGTCCGCAGATGCGAACGACCGCCTCGGCATTGGCGTCGTTGAGCGCAAACGAAGCGTCGGCGGCAACGGCGCGCTCGACGAAGAGCCGAACGGCATCCGACGACATCGCATCGTTGCGGCGAGCGGAAAGCGGCAACCGTAATGATGCCAGCGGCAACGTGTGGGCGCGCGCGAGCGGCTGCCGCGAGGTTGCCAGAACGCAGAGTTCGGGCGCCTGCTCCGTGAGCGTTGCGGCGACACGATCGACCGCATCGGCCGCACCCTCGGCGCAATCGAATACCAAACTTGCGCGCATCGTCCGCAGCGCGTCGGCGAGCGAGGCGGCAGTATACTGGCGGTCCGGCAAATTGAGCACGCGCGCGATCGCCGCGCAGATGGTCACTTCGTCGTGCAGTTCCGTGCAATCGATCCACCACGATCCGCCCGGGAAGTCGGCGATCCAGTGGCGGGCGAGTTCTAGGGCGAGGCGGCTTTTGCCGATCCCGCCCGGCCCGGTGAGCGCAACGTAGCGCGACTCTTGCGCGAGCAGTCCGAGCACGCGAAGCTCTTCGCCGCGGCCGACGAGGCGATGGCGCGGCGTCGGGACGTTGGTCGGCAGATCGGCGGGTTCGAGCCAAAGCGCGCGCTCGTAGAGATCGCGCAGCTTTCCGGCGCCGCGCGTTTCAATCGGGAAACGTTCTTCGAGGCGCTGATAGACGTGGAGCGCACCGGCGCGGTCACCGATATCGAGTAGGGCTTCGATCAATTCCGCCGCCGTCTCCAGCATCGGTTTTGGAGCTTGTTCGACGGCGTCGCGTAAATGGGCAATGCGGCGTTGCATAGGTAGTTCCAGCATGCGCGAGCGTGAGCGTTCGCGCTGGTGTGCAACGGACCCGCCGAGCAGGCGGGCCCGTTTGCCGTGATTTAACGAAAATCGTCGCCGATTCGAATTATGGAATCAGGGCGATGCCGTTATAGGTGTCGTCGAGGTTCGACGAGAGCGCGTAGACGCGAGCCGGTGCGACGTTCCCATTCGAGCCCGAGGGATAGACGGTGATGCTTCCCGCCGAGCTCACGGAGTTGGTGCATGCGTTGGACGGATTGCTCGCCGAACCGGAGTTCTCGACGTAGATGGTGCCGTAGGCGTCGACGGCGACGGCATGCGGTCCGCAGAGCAGGGTGTTTGCTCCCGCAATCGTTGCGATCGGCGTCGCGGCACCGGACGCGCCCGCGGCGAAGATCGCGATCGAGTTGTTCCCCCAGTTCGCGGCATAGAGCTTGCCGCCGGAATCGACGGCAAGGCCTTTTGCGGTTGCGATGCTGGAGAGGCTGCCGTTCGTCGTGCTGGTGAGCGCCGTGTATTGCGACGGATCGGTCGTGCCCGCGGCGTAGATCAAGATCCCTTCGCTGGTCTGGTTGTACGCCGTGTCCACATACACGGTGCCGTTCTTTGCAACCGCGAATCCGCCGATCGGCTCGTTGATACGATAGCCGTTGTTGCAGCCGATCGTGTGATCGATCATCGTGCTCGCATTGTACGCACCGTTGATACCGGGCTTCCAAACCCCGACGCACGTGCTCTGCGGATACGTGGTTGCGCCTCCGTCGGGTGAGTACGAGCCAAGAAACGCCGCGACGTACATATAGCCGTTGGCGTCAAAGCCCATGCCCAGGTTTGGCCCGGTTCCCTGCGAGCCGCTCGGCACGCCCGTTACCGACCACACCGGCGTCGTGCTCGTCAAGTCGAACGCGGCATAGGCGGCCGTATTCGTGTTGTCCGCGCAGGTCATCTGCAGCGAAACGAGGTTTCCACTGTTGTCGACCGCGATCGGCGCGCTCGCCGGCGCACACGCGTTGGATCCGGTGCTGATGAACGAGCCGATGGTGAAGATGCCCGCGTTCGGCGAGTAGGGTTGACTGTCGCCGACGCTGCCCGAATACGCTTGCAGAAACGCCCCTTCCGCGACCGCAATATAGGACGGCGCGTTCGTGGGTTTCGTCGTCGTTTGCGTGAGCGTGTTCGTCACCGTGTCCGACGAGTAGTTGTAGGTATTGACCGTGTGTACTTTGAGCGTGAGTGTTTCCGGTGGTCCGCCGTTGTAGTTCAGCGTTACGCCGTTCGTCATCGTGGCATAATCGGAGTCGGTTCCGAGGACGTAGTAGTGGCTGTTGGGGTCCTTCGCGAGCTTTTGTCCGTTCTGTTCGAGCGTGTACTCGCCGTAGGCGTCGCTCAGCTCGAACTGGGGATCGTTGCAGACCGTTGGCGTCGCACATTCGTAGATGTTCCCGACGATGTTGTTGCCGTCGGCATCGGTGGCCGTGACAATGACGGAGACCGAGCCCGGCGCGCCTTCGGTCAGCGATCCGCTCAGTCCGAAGCTATACGCCGTCGCGACGCCGCCGATAACGAGATCGATCGTATTGGTTTGTCCGCCGACGACGTCGGTGATGCCGTACGTTTTGCCGACGATCTGACCTTGTCCGAGCGTTTGATCGTAGAGCGACACCGTGTAGGTGTCGTGCCCGACGGGCAGCGACAGTTGAACGGTACACTGCGTGCCGTTCGTCGTTGCCGAACATCCGCTCGAGGTCGGCGTTAGGTCGATGGGTTGGTAAGGAATTGCGCCGTTGATCGGATCGTCGTATGCGACGACCAACGATTGGACGCTCGGCGAAATCCACTGTGCGCGCTTGGCATTGTGGATCTTCTTCGGAATCGTGATTTTGAACGACACTGCTTGCGATTGCGCGCCGTGCGGTGCAGCCGGCGTGCTTGGCAGCGTGGCGTTGCCGTGACCGCCGCATGCGGCGAGCAACAGGGTGACCGCAAGCGCCGCGGCGCTGCGAGAGACGTGGGCGCGCATCTATTGAATGACTCCCGAGGTGACGGTGATTTGGAGGGTGACGTCAATCGTGTTGCCGCTCGCGTCGGTGAACTTCAACGGCGTGCTGCCGGCTTGTACGCCGGTGCAGTCCCAACCGCCGTTGAGCGTGTCGGTCGCGCACGAGAGCGTCGAAAGATCGTAGTAGTTGAAGGTGTATGGAGCGGTGCCGCCGGTCACGTAGACGAGCCCCGTGTTCTGTGAACCGGTACCGTTGAGTGCCAGCGTGCTTCCCGCGCCGCCGCACTGAACGCCGCCGCTGCCGCCGGGCGCTTCAACGCACACCTGCAGCGCGCTATTCGTGGGAGACGGCGATGCCGTTGGTGATGACGTCGGTAAAGACGTCGGTGATGCCGTCGGCGCTGACGAGGGCGATGCCGTCGGTGAAGACGTCGGTTGAACGTTTGGTACGAAATAGAAACCGAACGTGTAGGCGGTGTTCGCCGTTAGGGTTATGGGCGTTCCCGTCTGCGGCGCAAACGTGATCGTCGTTCCGCTTACGGTTGCAGGGCCTAGTGCTTGCACCCACGCGTTGGCCGACGTGTCGAAGATGCCGACGTAAAATGCGCCGTTAACGTTCGTCGTGGCCGGAAGATCGATGCTGAAGCCGGGGATGCCGTTGAACGTTATCGCGCTCGGCGATGTGAAGGTTTCGTAGAAAAGTGGAATCGCGTTGGTCGGAACCGCGTTTACCATCGGGCGACGCGCGAGCGCGGTGATCCCGCTGGGCGGCGCAAAGCTGGTCGTTGCGGTAATGGCGACGTTCGCTGCAGTCGACGCGGGAAGCGAGACGCTGCCGGAAATGCCGCCCGCCGCGGGAATCGCGACGCTTTGCGGCGCGCCGGTCAACGTGACTTGTGAAGAAGCGGGTGTCGGTACGGCGCTCGGCGTCGGCGAGTTCGTCGGCGCGGCGGTGGGGGAAACGAAGGTTCCTCCGCCACCGCCGCAAGCGGCAAGGAGTGAGCACAACGCGACGGCGGCGACGCCTGCGCCGCGCGCGAGTTGATGACGTAGCATGAGTTCTCCGAGGTGGTGTGTATGGATGGAGTTAGTGCGCGAAACCGCCGGTGGTGTTGGCGGTGCCGCGTTGATTGGAGACGACGTGAACGGTGCTGTCGACGAACGCGCTGTACGTCTTGGACGAGTCGATCGTGATCTCGCGGCCCTTGACCCAGTTGTGGGCGAAGAGGCCGACCGGACCCATCAGCGCGTAGCCGACGAGTGTCGCGGTCGAGGAGCCGCCCTTTTTCTGCTCGCCGACGTTGCTTTTGCTGTCGCTGCTGAGCCGGATCTTTTCACCGTCGACCGCGTAGACGTAATCCAGCTGGAGGCCGAGACTTCCGGGATGACCGTTGCCCCCGGCATGGTCGACCTTGGTAATCTCACCGCGGCCTTCGGCGCCGCGGGCGATGACGACCCAACCGTTGACGACGACGTTGTCGTCGGCTTTGAACTCGAAGGTGTCGCCGACGTTCGCCGTCCCCGACGAGATCGTGTCGACCATACGAATTGGAACGTTCGTGCCGCCCGGCACGGTGACGCGCTGCGCCGCGAAAGCCGTCGCGGTGAGCGTAAGAGAGAATGCAGCGGCTAGCGCCGCGACAGACGTGCGCTTCATACCTGAAATTGCTCCGAGAGAGTGAGTGGCCTGGAGACGAGTATAGGAAGCCGGCTGCTCACGGCGCGTGAGTGGTTCCACTCACTCGCACTTTTGCGGCCTAGGGCTTTACAGGGGGGTCTTAGGGGGTTATCATGTTCGCCGGACCTGGGGTAATGAAGGGATCGCGACGAGCGTTCCGGGCAGGTCCACGGTTAGAGGAGGGCGCCCCTTTTTTATTTGTGCGCCATCGCGGCGAATCGTCCGTGCGCCGAAAAGCACCGGCAAGAGTTCGTCGATAGGTCGGGGACGTGACTGCACTGCAGGCGCCAGCCGACGAGTCCGGAGGTGGGATTTCCCCCAAGGTCGAGGAGAGAAGACAGAAATTGAAGGCACTC
>DASSZO010000086.1:0-3205 GCA_035702815.1 Candidatus Aquilonibacter sp.
GTGCCCGAGGAACTGCAGGATCGATTCGAAGCGGCCCGCGCCGCCGGGCACGAAGGGCTCATGCTCAAACGCACCGATGCGCCTTATCTTCCCGGACGCCGCGGAAAGTGGTGGCTCAAACTCAAGCGCGAGCTCTCGACGCTCGACGTCGTCGTCGTTGCCGTCGAGTGGGGACACGGCAAACGGGCGAAGGTGCTCTCGGATTACACATTCGCAGTACGCGGGCGGGGCGATGCACTGCTCACCATCGGCAAGGCGTATTCGGGTTTGACGGACGCGGAGATCGCCGATCTGACGCAGTGGTTTCTTTCGCATGAACGCGGCCGCGCCGGCCACCGGATTCTGGTCGAACCGCGGATCGTATTGGAAGTTGCGTTCGATATTCTGCAGCCGAGCGATTTACACGAGAGCGGCTTCTCGCTTCGATTCCCGCGCATCGTCCGCGTGCGCGACGACAAACCGGCCGAGGAGATCGACACGATTGCGCGGGTGGAAGATATCTACCGCGAAATGCTGGCGCGCGAGCGCGTCGAGCGCTAATGCCAATACTTGCGCTCGCGCTCTTCTTGAATGCGTAGGGCGCGCTCGTACGCGTCGATCTTGGGTTTCTTGCGGTTCAACGTGGTGAACTGGCGGCGCAGACGCACATACCCGACCGCCAAGAGCAGCGCTATCGCAACGAAGGCCAGCACCGGCCGAGGGTGACCGGCGATACTTACGACCGAGAGACTGGCGAGCACCACCGCGAACAATGCCAGATACGTCTCCCACCGGCTCATGCGATTGGTTTGCCGTCGCGCATACGACGGAGGTTCGACTAGGTGGCTGCCGCTGCTTTCGTGACGTTCGCTGCGGGCGCCGAAACTTGCTCGGTAATGCTCCGCGTGACGACGACGTGGCGCACGACCATGACCGGCATGGCGGCATTGCGGATCACGCCCTCGGCAACACTGCCCAAAAACAGCCGCTGGAGTCCGCTTCTGCCGTGGCTGCCGATGATGATGAGGTCCACCTGGCCCTGGCGAGCGTAATCGACGATACTGTCGACGGGCGCGCCGTCGAGAACCTCGACGTCCGACGGCCAGATTATCTGCACGCGGCCGGCGGCATCCTGGACCAGTGCTTTGCCTTCTTCATCGAGCGCATCCAGGCACGCCGCAGCCATCGAAGCCTCGCCGAACGCCATGGCCGAAGCCTTCGCGGGATCGACCACCGTGCAGACGGTCAGGCGCGCCTGCTGCTCGCGGGCAAACTTTGCGGCCACTTCGAGCGCCTGGAGCGAGCAATCCGAGCCGTCAATGGGCACCAAAATATGCTTGAACATACGTAAAGCCTATCCCCGGTCCAGGCAATCGTTAAGAAGATGTCGTGAAGTAGGTAGTCCTACTCAAATTGCGTTAAGGCACTGACACTAAGCAGGCGAGAGCCGGGGCGGCCGATAAGCATAGGCCCTCGTCTTTTGCTACTTTTATATAATAACGGACGGAGTTTTGCATGGGGAAAAAGATCATGGTTTCTGCGGCCGCGGTTTTAGCGTTCGCAGTATTGCCTTTGGCAGCCCTTGCCGGCACGCGCATCACGGTTCCGGGCGGCACGCCGGTGACGATTCGCATCGTCGACAAGGTCGATTCCGGCACCGCAAATGTCGGAGATACGTTTGAATTCAAGGCCGACGACGACGTTGCCGTCAACGGCTACGTCGTCATCGCCCGTGGCGCCGAGGGCCGCGGCGAGGTCACGAAAGTCGATCGCGCGGGCTCGCACGGCCATCCGGGCAGCTTAGGCATTCAACTCGACTACGTGTACGCAGTGGACGGCGAGAAGATTCGCCTGGACACCGTCAACAAGACCGAAACCGGCGAGCAAAAGAAAGGTGCCGCGTCCACCGCGACGATCATCGGCTACGCGACGCTGGGAATCGGCGGCCTGTTCGCGCACAACTTCGTGAAGGGCCGGAACATTACGCTCGATTCATCGAAGACCTACAGCGCGTTCGTCGACAGCACCGTTCACATCGTTTCGGACCAGCGGGCGGCAGCGGCCTCCAACGACGGTTTCGCACATTAAGCCTCGCTCCGGCAAATAAAGAAGGCCTGTCATTTGACAGGCCTTCTTTATCTGCGCAGAAAGGGCGGCTACTTGTTTTTGAACTTGGCGACGCGCTTTTCGTTGTACGCGGCGATGCCTTCTTTGGCGTCTTCGCTCTTGAAGAGCAGCGACTGCAGCTCGCGCTCCAGAGCAAGCGCATCGTTCAGCGGCAATTCCATGCCGGTCTGAACGCTGCGTTTGATGTGGCCGATCGCCATCGGCGCTTTGTTCGGCGAGGTAAACTGCTTGGCGTACGTGAGCACTTGCTCGCGGAAGCTCGCCGCATCGCCTTCGAACACGTCGTTGACGATGCCCCATTCTTGCGCTTGTTCGAAGCTGTACGTGCGGCCCGTGCACATCAGTTCAATCGCACGCGATTTGCCGACCAAACGCGTGAGGCGCTGCGTGCCGCCCGTCCCGGGGAGAACACCCAGCGCGACTTCCGGCAGGCCAATCTTGCCCGCATCTTGGCGCGCGATACGAATGTCGGCCGCCATCGCGATCTCCAGGCCGCCGCCCACGCAGTGGCCGTTGAGCGCCGCGATCACGAGTTTCGGCGTCTGCTCCAGACGCGAAAGCGTCTCGTTCGCATGCAGGCAGAAGTTATATTTGAACTCGGGCGTCACGCTGTTGAGCATCGCGATGTTCGCGCCCGCCGAAAAGAATTTTTCGCCTTTGCCCGTGATCAAAATCACTTCGACGTCCTGATCGAAGCGCGCATCGAGAATCGCCTCGTCGAGTTGACGCATCATCTCGTGCGTGTAGGTGTTCGCCGGAGGATCGTCCATCTCGACGACGGCGACGTGGCCGTCCTTCGAGTAATTGACGACGCGTTTGCCGTCGAAGGGACGCGCTTCGCGTCCGAACGGCGTCTGCTGGGTGGCGCTTCCGTTTACCGTCGTGCTCATTTACGCTGCCTCATTCTTGCCTTTGGGTGCAATCCACGAAGGATCTTTGAAGTAATCTTTGAGCCGCTCCTCGTCCTGCGCGGTGGGCAGGACGCTCGGAGCATACGCGTCCCACTCCTCTTGGGTCAGGTCCCCGCCCTCGACCGTGAAGTACTTGCCTGCATACGCGCCGATCTTGCGGTTGAACTTGATGTCCGGCATGTACAGTT
>DASSZO010000104.1:0-17640 GCA_035702815.1 Candidatus Aquilonibacter sp.
GCGGTTAAGCGGTCGCTAGCGCCATATCGTTTCGGACGTTCCAGTACGTGTCGCGGATGACCGGCGTAAATCCGGCCGTGATGATCGCGTGTTCGAGATCGCGCCGCGTCGCGTCGTTGTTCGCTCCCGCGTCGCGCACCACGCGATCCTCGATGATGACGCCGCCCATGTCGTCGCAGCCGTAGAAGAGCGCGAGCTGCCCCAACTTCAGTCCGGGCGTAAGCCAAGAGGCCTGAAGGTGCGGGAAATTGTCGAGATAGAGCCGGGAGACGGCGAGCACGCGCAGGTATTCCAGCGCCGTCGCTTCTTTGCCGCGAAGCGGCGTTTTGAACGGAACGTAAAACCACGGAATAAACGCCGTAAAGCCGCCCGTTTCGTCTTGAAGCTGACGTAACACGTCCATGTGCTCGATCCGTTCTTCGATGGTTTCTACCGAGCCGTACATCATCGTCGCGGTCGTCTTCATTCCCAAATGGTGCGCTTGACGCATGACGTCGAGCCACTCCTCGGGCGTAACCTTACGCGCGGAGATGCGTTTGCGTACGCGCTCCACGAGAATCTCGGCGCCGGCGCCCGGCAACGATTTGAGGCCCGCTGCCTGGAGACGCTCGAGGACCGCGCGCGGCGTCAGATTCTCGACCTTGGCAAGACCGGTGATCTCCGAGACTGAGAGCGAATGGATGTCGACGTTCGGGAATTCCGAACGCACCCGCCCGAACAATTCTTCAAACCACTCGATACGCAAATCCGGGTTTACGCCGCCCTGAATCATGATCTGCGTCGCGCCGAGATCGGCCGCTTTCTTGACGCGCGCGAGCACGCCGTCATGGTCGAGCGTTCGCCCTTCGGCGTGATGCTCGGGACGGAAGAAGGCGCAGAACGTACAGTGAACGTTGCAGACGTTCGTGTAATCGATCGTCGTGTCGATCACATACGTGACGACGTTGCTCGGATGCAGCTGCATCCGGCGCGCGTGCGCCGCCATGCCGAGCTCGTGCAGATCGCCTTGCCGATACAAACGCACGGCTTCATCGAAAGAGAGGCGCCCGCCGCCCGCGGCGCGTTCGAGCAGACTAGCGAGAGACGACACCGATAACCTCCGGAAGTGACGACGGAACGCGACCGAGTGCGCCGATTGCATGAAGCTCGCGGCAATATGCTGCGAGACCCGTTTGTGCCGCCGAATGGAACGTAAAATTGAGTTTGCCGTAGTAGCTCTCGTAGAACCCGCGGGCACGCGGATGCACCTGCTGCGCTTGCGCAGTCACCTCGTCCATGTGCGAACGGGACCAGGTGTACGCATCGGTGAGCGCGTGCATGCACTCGCGAATCGCTTCGGGATCGCGCTCGTAGGCTTCACGGCGCGCGGCCCAGACCGCGAAGACCGTCTGCGCGTGCGTCCATTCGTGCCAGAGCGTGCCGAGATCGTACACGTGCTCGCGCGGAAATCGTTCGAGCGCGTCGATCGCCGAATCGCCGATGAGCAGCGCCGCTTCACCCGCCTGTGCCTCCGCAAGCGGATCGGCCGATTCCGCATAGACCGGCGTCACGCCATAGCGACGTTCCAACACGACGCGCAGCAGGTTGCGTCCGCTGGCCGATTCGCCGGTCAACGCAATCCGCGCGCCGTCGAGGAGTGCGGGCGGCGTCTGCGAGACGAGCACGACGGAAACGACTTCGTCGCGCGCGCCGATGCAAAGATCCGGCAGCAACACGAGTTCGTCCGCATGCGTCGCCCACGCAAACGCGCTGATCGGGCTCAGGTCGAGTTCACCCGCGAGCAGCATCCCGTTGAGCTTGGACGGGACGTCGGCGTGCAACGAACCCGGATACCGGATGACCCCCGTGTCAAACGCGGCATAGATCGGCAGATCGTTCGTATAGACGATGCGCCCGCAACGCAAGCCGGTCACTAAACGGTAACCAGTTCCTTCTCCGGCGACGGAGGCGCCCAGTCGTGGGGAAACTCGTCGTAGGTCGAGTTGCGGCGCACGGCGACGTATCCCGCATCTTCGATCAAGCGGCGGAATTCGCGGTCGTCGACGTACTGGCCGGACTGCGTGCCCGACGAGTGATAGATCATCTCTTCGTCGGTCGATCCATGCGTGCCGTCCATATCGTCCGCTCCGAACTGCAGGGCGACCTGACAGATCTTCAGCCCCTGAATCATCCAATATGCTTTGATGTGATCGAAGTTGTTCAACATCAAGCGCGCGACGGCGAACGTCTTGAGATCGTCGAGCCCGCTCGTCCATCCGCAATCGGAGAGCTCGTTGCCGTCGGGATGATATGCGAGCGGAATGAACGCGTTGAAGCCCGGTGAACGCTCCTGCGACTCGCGCAATTTGATCAAATGATCGATGCGGTCTTCGAGCGACTCGATGTGGCCGTAGAGCATGGTCGCGTTTGAGGCAACCCCTTGGCGATGCAACTCTTCGTGGATAACCAGCCAGTTTTCGCCGGAAACCTTATTCGCGCAAATCTTCGAGCGCGTCGGTTCGCCCAGGATCTCCGCCGCGCCGCCGTTGACGTTGTCGAGGCCCGCTTCTTTGAGCGTCTTGACGATCTCCGGGAAGCTCATACGATGACGCTTGGCCATATACTCGATCTCGGCCGCCGTGAAAAGCGAAAGCTGTACGTGCGGCAGCGCCTCTTTGAATCGGCGCATCAGGGGCAGCCAATAATCGAGCGAGAGTTGACGCGGGTCGTGACCGCCGACAATATGGATCTGGTTGAAATTCGTTCCGGTCTCCATCGCCTTGGCGAAGACAGCGTCCGCCGTCATGCGAAAGACGCGCTCCGGCTCCTTGAACTCGTCGGCTGCAAACGAGCAGAACTTGCAGTTGGCATAGCAAACGTTGGTCGAGTTGATGTAGCGGTTGAGAACGTAAAAAACTTTCTTGCCGCTCTTGCGCTCCTTTTGCGCCCGGGCAAGCCGCCCAAGCGTGTGGAGATCGTGGGTGCGATAGAGCGCGAGCCCGTCTTCCATCGAAAGCGGGACGCCCGCGTCAACCTTGCGCTCGATCTCGACGAGCGCCGGATCCAATACGTATGCCATTTCCGACCTATTCTAAAGAAGCGGGACGCTGCCCCTCGAAGACATTCATCGGGGCGAGGGCGCCCAGCACGCACACGACCGTAGCGCCCCAGAGCGCGCCGCCGATCAAATCGGTGAGGTAGTGCGCGCCAAGCGCCAGCCGCGACCAGATGATCGTCAGGGCGAGAAGGACGAGTAAGCTGCCGGCCAAGCGCCCGAAGCGCCAGCGGCTGCGCCACGCAAAGACGCCCAGCAGCATGTAGAACGCGGTGGCGATCGCCGCATGCGAACTCGGGTACGAAAATGCCGTCTCGTGTTTGACGACCCAGTCGAGCCGCCGGGGGCGCGCGAAAACGTGCTGAAAGAAATCCGCTCCCTGCCACGCCAGCAGCAATGCGACGATTGCAAATGCAACGCGCCAACGCCAGGCCGGACGCATGACGGCGAGCACGATGAGCGCGAGGCACGCGGGGACGAGCACGTACGCGTATCCGCACCAGGTGAACCACCACGCGACGAGCGTCGAATGATTGACCCACGATGCTTCGATCGTAAGCAGCCAATCCGGGTCCGGCCGATGGCCCACGAAGTGACCGATGCCGCCGAAGAGCGCGAAGGCGGCCAGTCCCGCTTCCCACAGACCGAAACGCAGACGCTTGAGGCGGTCGATCGTCATGCGTAGTACCGCGCGTCGTCGCGGGCGAACGTGATCTGCAACGCGTCGCGCCAGCTGTGCGAGCGGTTACGCGTACCTGAATGGTAAAGGTGCCCGCTAAAGAGCAACGCGCTTCCCGCGGGCATCGTAATGACGATCTCGTGCTCGTAGCTTGAATCGCTGTCGGTCGGAATGCCGGCCGGTGATTCGAGATGCGACCCCGGAACGACGCGCGTCGCGCCGTTCGTCGCGGTGAACGGCTCGATCGCGACGATCGCGGTTGCAACGCAATGCCCGCCGGCAGCCGGCCGCGAGGGGTAGTCGGCATGCAGCGATTGCGCGCCTTCTCCAGGCAGCGGGCTTCGCACGTGCGCGCGCACGACACGATAGTCGTCCCCGAGCAAACGGCGCACCGCGCGCACCACGCGCGGATCGGTCCACACCGCAGTAAACGGTTCGCCCATCTCGATTAAGCCATCGAGATGCAGCGTGCCGCCGACGCGCCAAACCGGATCCTTGCGGGCGCGCTCGTAGAGCTGCCCGATCGCGGCGCGCGCTCGCGCGAGGTCGTCGTCGCCCAGCACGCCGTCGAAAACGATGAACCCGTCGCGTTCGAGCGCGTCGAGATCAGCTTCCGAAGAGCTCTTGCTGACCGTCATCGTCGGATTTTCCGAGCCGCGGCGCGATCACTTCGAGCTCCGCAAGTCCGAGCAGAATCTTGCGCGGCTTCGTGCCTTCGTGCGGTCCGACGACCTTGAATTCTTCGAGCTGCTTCATCACGCGCACCGCGCGCGGATGGCCGATCGAAAACTGCGACTGTAACTGCGCGGTCGATGCGTAGTTACTTTCGATGATGAACTTAGCCGCGTCGTAGCACAGCGGATCGGTGTCTTTCTTGCCGTTGCCGTCGTCGTCGGAGACCGGAACCACGTCGACGTCGAGGAGATTCTCGGGACGGCTCTGCTTCGCCCAGAACTCGACGAGGCGCGTGACCTCGTTGCCCGTGATCAGCGCGCCCTGCGCGCGGATGGGCTTGGGCGCATCGATCGGCAAGTACAACATGTCGCCGCGGCCGAGCAGTCGCTCCGCGCCCGCCATGTCGAGGATCGTACGCGAGTCGACCTGCGAACTCACCGCGAACGCAATGCGCGACGGAATGTTCGCCTTGATCAATCCGGTGATGACGTCGACAGACGGACGCTGCGTCGCGACGATGAGATGGATGCCCGTCGCACGGGCGAGTTGCGCCAGACGCATGATGGTCGTTTCGACCTTGGCGGGCGCAACGAGCATCAAATCCGCAAGCTCGTCGATGATGATAACGACATACGGAAGTTTTTCGTCGGGGAACTTCGCGTTATACTCTTCGATCTTGCGAACGCCCGCTTTGGCGAAACGTTCGTATCGCGTGTCCATCTCTTTGGTCATCTCGAAGAGCGCACCGGCGGCGAGACGCGCGTCGGTGATCACCTCTTTGATCAGATGAGGGATGCCGTTGTAGACCGTCAGTTCGACGCGCTTGGGATCGATCATCAGCATCTGCACTTGATCCGGCGTCGCCGAGACGAGCAGCGAGGCGATGATCGTGTTCAGACACACCGATTTACCTGAACCCGTCGCGCCCGCGACGAGCAAGTGCGGCATCTTGCCGAGATCGCCGAAGACCGGACGTCCGGTGATGTCTTTGCCGAGTGCCATCCAGAGCGGCGGAACGGTGCCGCGGTTGGGCAGCGCGTCGAGAATCTCGCGGATCGCGACGATCGAAACCGTCGTGTTCGGCACCTCGATGCCGACGGCCGACTTTCCGGGAATCGGCGCCTCGATGCGAACGCTCGTCGCCGCCAGCGCGAGCGCGAGGTCGTCCGCAAGCGACGCGATCTTTGAAATCTTGACGCCGCGCTCGGGCTTGAGTTCGTAGCGCGTGATCGACGGGCCGCGCTCGATGTGCGTCACCTTCGCGCCGACGCCGAAACTCCCGAGCGTATCTTCTAATACGTGCGCGCGGTTGCTGTCGTCCGCCACTTGGACCGCAGGCGGATCGAAGAGGTTGAGATCCGGCAGCTTGTACGTCCGCGTTCCGCCCGTGGCAGCGACGATGTCCGGCGACTCATAGTCGCCCGCGAGGACCGCCTCGTCATCCATCATCGCTTCGAGTTCTTCGGGCTCGTCTTCAACGGCAACGACGGTGGGCAGCACGGGCGCAAAGGCTGGCGACACGGCGACCGGAAGCGACTCTTCTTCCTCGTCCTCGTCGGGTTCGAAGGGCTCGTCGGCCTCTTCGACGTCGAAGACGGCGGGGCGCATTTTTTCAGCCTTCGGCTTGGGCGCCCGCGGCGACGGCTTGGGCAGAGCGAACGCCTCGCGCAAGGACGTGTGCCCCTCGGGCAAGCTCACCTTGAGCTTGGGCATATCGGCGGGCCGGAGCCGGCCGAGGCCGACCAAGGCGAGACCGATGAGCTTTTTGAGGCTCACTTGCGTGAGGTAGAGCGTAAGCGAAAGCGCCGCGATTACGAGGACGACCCACGCGCCGGCGTTACCGATCAAGGCCGAAAGCGCCCACCAAATGTTGGCGCCGACCGCGCCACCGCGTACGGGGCCGCCTGCGCCAAAAGCCGCATCGATCATCAGAAAATAGGCAACCGCGGCGCTTCCGAGGTTGGCGATCATGCGGGGCACGTTGATTTCGAGGAAGACGATTACGCCAAAGAGCGCGACGAGAACCGGGAAAAGCGGCGCGCCTCCTCCAAAGAGATGGCGCAACCCGCCCGCCGTCACGCGGCCGACGTTGCCCGCGTGCTCGGGCAGAGCGAGAGCGATACCGAAAAGAAGCGCGAGTCCGATCGCGCCGATCCCGACGATCTCGAGATTGAGTTTTCGTGCATTCGCCTTCCGGCGTACGCGTGCCATGGACATTATCGTTTCGTCGTCATACTAGGAGTTCATTTGCCTACGCCCACGATTGTCGTCCTTGAAGGCGACCAGACCGGACAAGAGTTGCTCGCGGAATCGCTTCGCGTACTCGACCGATCCGTCATCGACGTCGAGCTCGCGTTCGAACACTACGACCTCTCGCTCGAGAATCGCCGCGCAACGAACAATGCGGTGGTGCAAGACGCCGTCGAAGCGATGAAGTCGCACAAGCTCGGACTCAAAGCCGCAACGATCACTCCGGAACAGAAGGGCGACGTCGGCTCGCCGAACGCGATTCTTCGCCGCGGGATCGACGGTAAAGTGATCGTCCGCACCGGCAGAAAACTTCCGCGCGTTCGTCCGGTTGCCGGCATCCACGCCCCAATTTCCGTCGTGCGCATGGCCGTCGGCGACGCGTACGGAGCCAAGGAATGGCGTGAAGGCGAAGGCGTCAACGAAATCGCGTGCCGCACCGAAACGATTTCGCGCAGCGTGTGCCGCTTTGTCTCGGAATACGCATTCGTCCACGCAAAGAAGATGAACGCAAAGGTCTTCGGCGGCCCCAAGTATACGGTGAGCCCGGTATACGAAGGAATGCTCAAAGAAGAGATGGATGCGGCCGCGGCGCGCCATCCCGAAGTGCAGTACGAGCCGCAACTTATCGACGCCACCTACGCGCTCTTACTCTCGAACGCCGGCGATCTTCCGCTCGTGATTCCGTCGCTCAACCGCGACGGCGACTGCCTGTCGGATCTCGTCATGCAACTCTTCGGCTCGATCGCCGGCGCCGAATCGGTGTTGCTTTCCTTTGACGAGAACCTCAAGCCGAACGTGGTGATGGCTGAAGCCCCTCATGGCACGGCGCCGCGGCTCTTTGGCAAGAACGTCGCCAACCCGCTCGCCATGATTCTGGCGGCAGGCGCGCTACTTTCGTATGTGGACGACAAGCGCGCGATCAACGCGTCGCGCGCGATTTACGAATCGGCGCTCGAAGCAGTGCACGAGGGAATTGCGACTGCCGACCTCGGCGGCCACGCGACGACGACGGAGTTCACCGACGCGGTCATCGACGGGGTGCGTCGAAAGTTGGACGTGTGGTCCACACTTTAGTCGCTGCCACAACCCGCTTCTGTAAAGAATCGTAAAACCCGGGACCCCAGACCCACGATCCGTTAGCCTTGCGTTAAGGGGGCTCGCCTGGTAGGCCGAATTCCATACTAGGATGTTGTGGCTAGGTCGCCGGTCGCCCGCGAAAAGTAGCGGAGCGAACAATCAACGGCAAACATACCGGCAGTCGATAGAGCTACCGATCGCGATCGAAGTGGCTGGACTGCCGGCGCCCGTTTACGGCACCCTGATCAATATCTCCGAGTCCGGCTGCCGGCTGCGTTCCTTAATCTTGATCGATCGCGACCGCGACGTGACCTTCGAACTGCGGCGCCCCGGCCAACCGGCGCTGGCGCTCAAAGGCACGATCGTGAGCCGCGCGACGCCCGAGAAGGGCGGCGGCTACGAGTACGGCGTGAGCTTTGCCCGAATGGGAAGCAGCGAGCGCGCCGTGCTCGCTAAAGAGATTCTCGAAATTCAGCGTCGCGAAGCCGCAAAACGCGCCGAACAGCGCCAGGCGGCGGCCCCTAAACCGGCACCTCGTGCCGGCGGCAAGCAGCGCCGCGGGTCGGTGCGCACGCTCGTCGAGTTCCCGATCAAGTATCGGATGGCGAGCAAACGGTCCGTGGAAGCGGCGGCTAACGACGTTTCGACCGGCGGGCTTCGCCTCCTGACGGCTGAGCCGCTCGAGATCGGAACCGTCCTCGAGCTGCGCTTCACCCTTCCAAATAGCTACCTCCACGTGTATCCCGCTGCCGAGGAACGCGTGGAGATTACTCCGTTCGGTCCGCGCCGGGTGCGTATTCCGGACAACCGGCGTCCCTTTGAAGAGATGACCATACACGGACGTGTGGTCTCCAAGTTCCAGCCCACCCGCGGCCGTGACGTCTTTGGCGTGCAGTTCACGGACGCGGACGGCTACCAGCGTGAAGAGATCGCCCGTTTCACGCACTCGGTTCAGTTGGCGAAGCTCCGAACGGAATAGCAGGAGAGAGACCATGAGTTGGATTCCTAAAAAACAAGTGACGGCTGGATCGGCCCCGGCGACCGCAGTCGTCGCGCCGCCCAAGCCGGTGCACCGCCCCTCGCACGCGCACTCGCTCGAGATGCCCGTCGTGTTGAGCGTGCGCCGCCTGCCTGCGCCGGTATACGGAACCCTCATGGAGATCACCGCGCACGGCGCCAAGATCCGTTCGCTGGTGCTCATGGAGCGCGGCGCCGAAGTCGAGTTCGATCTCGGCATCGGAAGCGGCACGCCCTTGACGATCAACGGGCGCGTCGAAGCGCGGCGCAACGCGCCGTCGGGTGCACGCTTTGAGTATCACCTCGTCTTTAGCAATATGGCCGAAGCGCAGATCGACGCGCTGGCGCGCCACGTGCGCGAACTCGAGCGTCGCGCCGCGGCCGCTCGCTCGATCCAAAAAGCGATCGACGCGATGCCGACGACCGACCGCGAACGCCGCGGCAGCTACCGCGCGCTCACCGCATTCCCCGTCATGTTCCGCAAGGACGGCGAGGAGTGGTCGGAAGGAAGGGTCGGCGACATTTCGTCAACCGGCATCCGCATGAATTGCGGCGAACTCGTTGCCATCGGGACGCTCGTCGACATGCGCCTGACGCTTCCGTCGACGGTGCTCGACGTGTATCCCGAAGAGACGGCGGTGATCGATCTTTCGGCCGGTGCGCCGCGCCGGGTCGGCGGCCGCCCGGACATGCGCCGCCCGTTCGGCGAGATGGCAATCCGCGGACGCGTCGTCACCCGCTTCCAGCCGGTTCGCGATCGCGAAGTCTACGGCGTCGCATTCCTTGAAATCGACGGGTACCAGCGCGAAGAGATCGCTCGCTTCACGCACGCGGTTCAGCTCTCGAAGATTCGCGGTTCGTAAAAGCAAAGGACGCGCAAACACAGAAAGGGACTCGCAGCGATGCGAGTCCTTTTCGTTCCACGGGACGACGCCGACCGGATCTTCGGCGGCGACGTCGTGCAGATGCACAAGACCGCCGAGCACCTTCGCGACCTCGGCGTCAGCGTTGAGATCGGCACGGCCGCCGATGCGGCCGCCGGTTCGCACGACGTCGTCCATCTCTGGACCAGCCTCCATTTTCCGCTCGCGCTGCTCGAACAACTCGAGCGCCTCGAATCGCTGCGCGGACGAACGACGATCGCGCTCTCAACCATTTGGGCGCCGCATCACCTCGTCCGATGGATGGACGCGGCTCGCCGCTGGTTCTTCTCGCGCCACGTCGACGGAGCAGCGACCACGGTGGAATCGGCGCGCAACGACCTGCAAGCGATCGCGTCGCGGCAACTCGACTTTACGATTGACGGCGGAGAACGCGTCAGCGCGTACTCGCCGCATCCCGGCGTGCAGTTCTGCCGCGACGTCCTGCGCCGCGTGGATCTGATTCTTCCGAATTCTTGGATGGAACTGGCTGCAATCTTCACGCACCTCGGCGATTTTACGTCATACGCCGTGGTGCGAAACGCCGTCGAAGCGCGCGATTTCGACGGCGCCGATCCAAGCGATCTTCCGCAGGACCTTCGCGCGGGACACTACGCGATCATGAGCGCGCGATTCGACACGCGAAAACAGCAAGATTTTGCGATGCTCGCCGTCAAGGACCTCGATATCCCGATGGTCTTCGTCGGTGAGGCAACCGATCGCGAGATCTTCGAGCGCATGCGCGCGCTTGCGACCAACCGGCGCGCGCCGGTCTTTTACTATCCGTTCTTGCCGCATAGCCGCCTTCGTCATTTGTACGCAGGGGCCCGAGTGCACGTGCTTGCGAGCCTCTTTGAGTCGCCGGGTTTGGCATCGATGGAAGCCGCGCTGCTCGACTGCGCAATCGTTACCGGTAACCTCGCGTTCGAAAGTGAATACTTTCGAGACGGCGCGTACTACTGCGATCCCTGCGACGCATTTTCGATTCGCCGCGCCGTTGCGGCCGCGTGGGATTCGTACGACGACGAAGCGCACTCGCGCCAGCTGCTGGCGCAGCGCATTCGTTCGGAATACACGTGGAAGCACGCCGCCGAAGAGACGCTCCGCGCTTATCGCCGCAACGCGATCAAGACGACGCCGGCAAACGCGAAGATCACTCCCAGCCACTGAACGCGCGACAAACGTTCGCGCAGCAAGACCGCCGCCAAAAAGACGGTACTGGCGGGATAGAGCGACGTGAGGACGGCCGCGATTGCAAGCGCGCCATGAAACGTTGCAAGCACGTAGAGCACGTTGGTCGACATGTCGAGCGCGCCGGCGAGCACGATGAGCGGCAATGCCGAGCGTCCCGGACGCAGATCGACGCCGCGCGCCAACGCGAAGAGCCCGAGCACCGCAACCGACGCCAAGCGGGCGGCGAGCAGATTGTGGAGTCCGGCGGCAGGGTGCGCGCGCGCGAGCAAGAGATAGAACGCGCCCAAAAGCAGTCCGGACGCCGCCGCTTCTTTGAGCCCCGGCGTTCGAATCTCACGAATTCCGTTCTCGAACGAGGCGGAGATCAACACGATCGCGAGGAGCGCGCATCCGATCCCGGCCAACTGCAGCGGCGCAAGGCGAGCTCCCGATATCGCGGTGACGGCCACGGGCAACGCTGCGGCCAGAACGGCGGTAACCGGTGAAACGACGCCCATCTTTCCAATCGACAGAGCGTGGTAGAGCAGGGCGATGCCGGCCGCACCGCAGACGCCCCCGAGCGCACCGTACAGGTAGTCCGACGGGTAGTTTGACGCGGGAAAGAACGGCAACGCCGCGAGCAGCACGATCAACCCGGCGAATTGAGAGACGACGGTGACGGTGAGAACCGCCGTTCGCTTCGTGGCAAAACCGCCGCAAAAGTCCGCGGCGCCGTAAAAAAGCGCCGCCAAAAGACTCAGCCCTACTTGCACTTCCCCAAACTTCCCAAGGATGCTGCACCAGACGGATGGACGCGCGCGGGTATTTCACCCACAGAATGAAACGCTGCTCTCCGTTCCTGGCTCTTCTTCTCGCCCTCGCCACCACATCCGCGTCGGTAGCCCAGCCGCGCGTCATCGGCGATCTCACCCAAGGCGCCTTGCTCGGCGAAATTCGAGATACGGCACAACTTCAACGCGATTTTTCCGAGCAGCACGAGCTGCTGGCGCAGGCGAGCCAGAAGCTCGGACTGAGCCGGTCGGATTTCTCGGAAGTTCGGGCCGACATCACCGCGGGGCGCGCGCGATACGTGCAGATCCCGCGCCGTCTCGACGGCATGGCAGGGCAGTATCACGGACGCGCGTTTGCGGTCCACAATATCGTGATCCCGCCGCACGTGTACGGCTGGGAAGTCGATCTTGAGCGTCCGAACGGCATCGTTCGCGTGTTCATGCCGAACCGTTGCGGCAACATGTCCTATCTACGCGTGCCGCGCAAGCAGATTCTGGCCGCCGCGATGCCCTATCATCTCTCCACGCCGGCGCCCGCCGCGGCGCCGACGCCTGCGTCCGCGCCGGCAATCGCCGCAGCTCCCACGCCGCTGCCGCAGTTTACGGAAGCGCCGCAGCCGGTCGCACTCGCACCGGTCGCCCCGGTCGCGACGACGGCCGCGCATCACTTCGCGCTGCTGCCGTGGCTCGCGCTCGGCCTCATCGGCATCGCGCTGCTCCACGGCCACGGCGGCGGTATCTCAACGGGACCTCCGGCTCCGGCTCCGGCCGTGCCGACGCCGGCCCCGGTCCACACGATCTGCCCCACGGCAGTCGTCGTGCACCCCTGAACTTAGACTTCCATCACGATCGGAATGACGACCGGACGGCGCTTCGTCCGCGCGTGAACCGCGCGGGCGAGCGTTCCGCGTATATGCTCCTTGACCGTATTGACGTCGCGCATCCCCTCGACGGAGACTTCCGCGATGGCGTTGCGCAATTCGGTTCGTAATTCGTCCATGACGCCGTTGGACTCGGGAATATAAAAGACGCCCTTGGAGACGAGGTCGGGCTCGCCGATGATGCGTGCTTCTTCCGAGTCGATTGCGACGACGACCACGATGATGCCGTCGTTCGAAAGCGCTTTGCGGTCGCGCAAGACGGCTTCGCCGACGTCGCCGACGCCGGTCCCGTCGACGAGTACGTTGCCGCCGTACGTCTTGCCGATCTTATCGCCGAATTCGCGCGTGAATTCGAGAACGTCACCGTTCTCCACGACGAAGACGTTCTGGCGATCGACGCCGGTTTCGACGGCGAGCTTTCCATGGGCGACGAGCATTCGGTATTCGCCGTGAATCGGCACGAAGAATTCCGGGCGAACCAGGTTGAGCATCAACAAGAGTTCTTCTTGTGACGCGTGACCCGATACGTGCGAACGTCCGTCGGTTCCGTGAATGACGGTCGCGCCGAGCTTGCAGAGGTTGTTGATCGTCTTGTAGACGCTCTTCTCGTTCCCGGGAATCGGAGTGGCCGAAATGACGACGGTGTCGCCTGGAACGATCTTGAGCTTCTTGTGGTCGCGCACCGACATGCGTGACAGACCGCTCATCGGTTCGCCCTGCGATCCGGTCGTCATCACGCACACGCGCTCGGGCGGATAGCTATCGACGTCTTCGATCTTGATGACGGTCTCGGGCGGAATCTTCAAGTGGCCCAATTCGCTCGCGAAATGGACGACGTTCTGCATCGAACGGCCGAGGAACGCCACTTTGCGTCCGAAGCGCACGCAGTGGTCGACGACCTGCTGAACGCGGGGCACGTTCGACGCAAACGACGCGATGATCAAGCGCCCCTTCGCGCGTTCGAAAATGCCGGTAAACGCATGTCCGACGATTCGCTCCGAAAGCGTATGTCCGGGGCGCTCGGCATTGGTCGAATCGGAAAGCATGCAGAGCACGCCTTCGTCACCGATCCGCGCGATTCGCGCGAAATCGGCGGGGCGGTTGTCGATGGGCGTCTGATCGAACTTGAAATCGCCCGTGTGGAAGATCGTTCCCACCGGCGTACGCAGCGCGAGCGAACAGGCGCCGGCGACGGAATGGTTGATGTGAACGAACTCCGCTTCGATGGCACCGTACCGCACTCGTTCTCCGGGCTGCACCGTCACGAACTCGATCGTCGCAAATTTATGTTCGCGCGACTTCGCTTTGATCAACGCAATCGAAAGGGCCGTACCGACGACGGGCGTGTTGGGGAACTCTTTGAGGAAGTACGGGATGCCGCCGATGTGGTCTTCATGGCCGTGCGTGACGAGCACGGCGCGCAGCTTGTGCGCGCGCTCGCGGACGTACGTGAAGTCGTTGATCACGACGTCGACGCCGAACATTTCGTCATCGGGAAACATCAAGCCGCAGTCGACGACCACGAGGTCGTCGTTGGTCTCGATGACGGTCATATTCCGGCCGATCTCGCCGCAGCCGCCGAGCGGGACCACGCGAGTGTAGGGTTCGTCGGGGGGCGCGGGGACGATCAGGGTGTCTGGGTTCAAAGAACTATCTTCGCTAACTGGACGCGGCGGTAAGCCGAGGGATTGCTTGAGCCGGAGGATCTCATGCTCAACCGATACCGTACCAGGCTTCTTCTGACCTCGCTACTCCTTTGTAGCCTCTGCGGGGCGGCGCCCCGGGCGGTCGTAACGCCCCCCTGTTCCGGGCTGCGCAACCTCTATGCGCCGCGACTGCTCCGCGAGGTGCGCGCCCGCTTGTTGCTCGCCTATGCTCGTGCGCACGTGCGGCGAGCGCAGGTGGTACTGCGAATACTTGCCGGCCAGGGGGCGCCGCGGGATCTCGCGGCACCCGATAAACGGCTGCTGCTGCCGCAAGAAACCGCGGACCACAGGCTGAACCATCTTACCGAATCGATCGCCGCGCGATGTATGCCGCGGTGATCTGTCGTTATTGGAGGACACCATGGCCGTCGAGACCCAGAGCCGCTCTGCCAACGCATTCAAGACGATCGTGGACACGATCGTTTCGCCCAAAGAAGCGTTCGAATCGATCCGTGAGGTGCCGACATGGGGCATCGCGATGGCCGTTGCGATCGTCCTCGCTGCAGTCGGTTCGTATTTGATGGTCCCGGCACTCCAACACGGCATGGCCGGTTCGTGGTCGGATATGGTCGCGAAATCGCCGCAACTCTCGCAGATGACGCCGGAACAACAGCATGCGCAACTCGCGCTGTCTGAAAAAATCTACGGCTTCACCTGGATCTTTGTCATCGTGGGAATGCCGATCTTCATGCTGATCGAGGCCGTCGTGATGCTCGTGTTCGACAAACTCGGACGCGGCGACGGGTCCTTCGGCAAATACTTTGCGGCCGCGGCGAATATCGCGGTGATCGGCGGCATCGGGCAGTTGATCACCGGAATCATCGCGGCGCTGCGCGGCCCCGAGAGCTTCACGTCGCTGCAAGCCGTGCAGAACACGATGCCGACGTTCGCGCTGCTCGTTCCGGGTGCCGCCGGTAAACTCGCGGCGTTCCTGGCAGTCTTTACCCCGTTCTCGCTCTGGGCGACGGGCCTGGTCATTGCGGCCATGGTCATCGTTGGGCGAGTCCCCAAACTGCAGGCGTGGCTTGCGGGACTGCTGTTGCTCGTCGTCCCCGCGCTTCTCGCCTCGCTCGGCGCAAAATAGCTCCCAAACGAAACCTCCACTTCCACTTCCTAGTATGTGACCTCGAATGCGCTCCTTTCGTACGATAACGCAACTCTTTGTGATTGCGGCGGCGCTCTTTGCGCCGCTCGCCGCGTCGGCAGCTCCGATGACCCTGGTCGACGCCGTGTCATATGCTCTCAACCACAGTCCGACGGTTGCCGCCAAGGTCGCCTCGGTCGCGCAGGCGGAGCATTCGGTGGCACAAGCCCGCTACAACGCGTTTCCGCCCGTCACCGGTTCGCTCTCAAATTACATGAGCAAGAGCTCGAACTACGGCGGCGCCTACGCGGCGATCGGCGCGCAGCAGGTTCCCGTCGTGAGCCAAAACACCGCTCAGATCGGGACGACCTACACCTTGAACACCGGCGGCCTCGCGTTTTTGCAGCTCACTTCGGCGCGCGCGAGCGCGGCCCAGGCGCGTGAAGACCTTGCGAACACCGAAGATCAGATCGCGACGACCGTAGCCGCGGCCTACTTCCAAGTGATGCAGAATCAAGCGATCGTCGACGTGGACCAGTCGGACCTGACGTATCAAAACTTGCTCGTGGGCGTCGCCAAAGCCAAAGAAAAGGCCGGCGTCGTCGCGGGGGTGGACGTACTCAAAGCCCAGGTGCAGCAAGCCAAGAGCGCGTCGACGCTCGTGGGGGCAAAGGCCGACGTTGAAAACGCGCGCGAGAACCTCGCGCACACGATCGGCGCACCGCTCGACACGCAGTTTGCGTTTCATAAGCTCGCTAACGTGCCGAAGCTTCCCAACGGGACGATCGACAAGCTCGCGCAGATCGCGGCCAATGCGCGTCCGGACCTCAAAGCGGCGCAAGAATCGCTTATCGCCGCGCAGCAGACTCGCAAGGGCTGGAACCGCGAACTCTTCCCGACCATCCAGATGAACGCGGCGATCGGCAACCAGTTCGCACCGACGAGCGCCGGGCAGATCGTCGGCGTCGATCAAAACGGCGCTCCGATCGTAGTCCCGCGCGGAACGCCGGGCTTCTGGACGATCTCAGCGCAGACGACCTTCCAATTGCCGCTCGTTGATTACAATCAGCGCCATTCCGAACGGGTCGCCGACGACGCGCAGGTTTCATCGGCGCAGCTCGTTCTCGATCAGACGCGCTCGCAAGTGGAGCTGGACGTCCGCCAGAGCTACCGTGCCGCGCAGACGGCGCTCGCGCAGGTCAGCTACGCTCAAGACGAGTCGCGTCTGGGGACGGAATCGGCGCGCATCGCGCAGCTGCAGTATCAGCGCGGGCTCATTACGCTTGCCGACGTGCTGCAAACCCAGCAACAGTCGGTCATCGCACAATCCGATTTCGTCAACGCCCGCGTCGCCTACGTCAACGCGATCGTCAAACTCCGCGTCTCGCTCGGCATCTACGACGCGCGCAGCGCCGTCGCCGATCTTCAATAACATCGAGGTAGAATGAAGCGCACTCGCAACATCATCATCGTCGTCGTCGCGCTCGTCGCGATCGTCGCTTTTGCTCTCTTCTCCTCGAAACGAGGCAATACGACGGCGACGCCGGTCGCCGTGAAAAAAATCGGCTACCAAAATTTCACGGTAAAGCTGCCGGAGAACGGCGTCGTGCAAAGTCCGACGACGGTCACCATTCCGTCGCTCGTCGCCGGAAATATCGGTCACATCTACGTCAAGGCCGGCGACCGGGTCTCGGCCGGCGAGCTGCTGGCGACGATCGATAATCCGACGCTCGAGTACGACGCGGCGGGCTCGCAGGCCGATTACAGCAATTCCGTGGCAAACGTTTCGACCGCGCGGGTTCAAGAGCAGAATCAACGGGTGCAGTATCAAGCCCAGGTCGAGACCGATCGTTCGGCGCTCGCCGAAGCGCGCCGCGTCTACAACGCCGACGTCGAACTGTTGAAACAACGTGCGATTGCGCGAACGACGGTCGACGCGGATAAAGCCAAACTCGATCAAGCGCAGGTCGCCTACGATCAGGCGGTGCAGCAGCTCAAACTCGGCGCCGTCTCCGGCTACGGCATGAATAGCGTGCAAGCGGCCGAGGCGAACGCCGAAAAATCGAAGATCCTCAACGAACAGAATCAGCAGCAGCTCGCCTTCACCCGCATCACCGCTCCCTTTTCCGGCGTCATCCAAACCGTGGCGTCCGAGACCAACGATCCGCTGCGCTCGCTCGCGCAGGGCGATGCCGTCACGGCAGGTCAGGCGCTCTTCACGATCGCTTCGAACGAAGGCTTCATCGTCAAGGCGCAGGTTGACGAACAGGACATCATCAACGTGCGGGTCGGCCAGCGCGCAAACATCACCGGCCAAGATTTCCCCGGCAAGACGCTGCGCGGCCATGTGGTG
>DASSZO010000164.1:0-3372 GCA_035702815.1 Candidatus Aquilonibacter sp.
GTAACCGGCGTCTGCTCCAAATGCTTACCCAAGCGCCACAGGCTCCTTTACCATCGCACGGCCGTAGAAATCAAACGGTCCATGTCCCTCGAGCGTGATCTCGACGAACTCACCGATCTGCGCGTCGCCGGTGAAGTAGACGCCGCCGTCGACGCCGGGCGCCTCGCCTTGCGACCGCCCGAACCACACGTCGGCTTCGCCGAGCGCGGCACGAAACGGATCGCTCTTGCGCAAGCGACGCTGCTCTTCCACCAAGACGCGCACCGTGGTTCCGACCCGGCGGCTGCGCGCACGTTCGGACGCCAGACGCTGCGCTTCGCGCAACCGCACCAAGCGTTTGCGGCGTTCGCGCGCCGGAACTTTGCCCGGCAGCTCTGCCCCGGGCGTCCCTTCCTCAGCACTATATTCGAAGAACCCGACCCGGTCGAGCTCCGCTCGGCCGATCCACTCTTCGAGGTATCGCACGTGTTCCTCGGTTTCGCCTGGGAAACCGACGATGAAGGTTGAGCGCATCGTGATGCCCGGCACCCGGTCGCGGAAGTCGTTGATGATTTCCAGGTACCGCTCCCCGTTGCTCGGACGCAGCATCAAGCGCAAGACGTCGGGATGCGCGTGCTGCAGCGGCATGTCCATGTACTTGCAGACCTTCGGAAGCCGTGCCATCGCGTCGATGAGTTCGCGGTCGACGGTTGCCGGATACAAATAGAGAAGGCGAATCCACTCGATGCCGTCGATCTCGTGCAGCGCTTCGAGCAGCTCGGCGAGGCCGCCGCGACGCGCACCACGGTCGCGTCCGTACATCGACGTGTCCTGCGCGATGAGAATCAGTTCTTTGGTTCCGCCTTGCGCCAGCGCGCGCGCCTCTTTGACGAGCGACTCGATGCTGCGGCTGCGAAAGCCGCCGCGCAGCTTCGGAATGATGCAGAAGGTGCACGGATGGTCGCAGCCCTCCGCGACCTTCAAATATGCGGTCGCGCGCGGCGTCGTGATCAGTCGCGGGAGAAAATCATGTTCCGGTTCGGCCTCGAAATTGAGTCGCACCGGCTTGCGGCCCGCCGCAACGTCATCAAGAAGCTCGACGATGCTGCCGTACGCGCCCGTGCCGACGACACCGTCGATCTCGGGGATCAGCGACTGCAGTTGCTCGCCGTAGCGCTGCGCTAAACAGCCGGCAACGACCAACTGCTGGCCCGGCGCTTTCCCCTGCGCGTGTTCGAGAATCACTTCGGTCGATTCGGCTTTGGCGGGATCGATGAACGCGCACGTGTTGATCACGACGGTATCCGCCGATTCCGCGTCGGGAGCGAGTTCGTACCCCGCCGCACCAAGTTTCGCGATCATCACCTCGGTATCGACGAGATTTTTGGCGCAGCCGAGGCTGACAAACGAGACCGATGGCATCTGGTTACCTGTAATTCGTGAACTGAAGCGGAAGGTCGAAGTCCATCGCTTTGAGCTCGGCAATGACCTTCTGAAGATCGTCGCGGCTCTTACCGGTCACGCGAATCTGCTCGTCTTGATACTGCGCGTTGACCTTGAGCTTGAGCGCTTTGATCTTCTCCATCAACGCCTTACTCTTGTCTTTGGGAATGCCGTTGCGCAGCGTGATGACCCGGCGCACGGTGCTGTTCGCTGCGGGCTCGAGCTCGCCAAGATCGAAGGCCTTGAGATCGATCCCTCGCTTGACGGCCTTGCTTTGAATCACGTCGATGACGTTCTTCATCTTGAGCTCGTCATCGGAAATGATGGTGATCTTCGCCTTGCCGTCGCTCTCGATCGACGTCTTAGAATTCTTGAAATCGAATCGATTCTCGATCTCTTTGCGCGCCTGGTTGAGCGCGTTATCCAGTTCTTGTTCATCGATGCGTGACACGACATCGAACGACGCTTCGCTCGCCATGATATTCCCCTTCGACTATGTACGGTTCGCGCGCCGGAACGTCAGAGCGTAAAGCTGCGCTCGACTACGTCACCCGCTCCGCCCAGCTTGCCGACGCTCTTGCCGTCGACGAGCAGGTCCACGCCGCCGGCATTTCCGATCCGGACGACGGCATTCTTTCCGTGGAACACGCGAGCGGTCCCGGCCGGAAACGTACCCTCCATGCTAACACTGCCGTCAACGGCGACTCTAATCCAAGAAGCTTGGGAAAGCCGGACTTCAAGCGTCCTCGGCACGAGGGACGGGGTCGGGGATGGAACCGGCGAGCCGGATGCCGCCGGCGATGCGGCCGCGGAGTCCGGGCCGTCGCTCGGCTGGGCCGATCCGTCGGCCGAGGCAACCGCGGGGGTATTAGAAGGAAGCGCGGCCGGGTTGCCGGCCGGGGGCTGCCGGAGCGTGAATTCGTTGTAGAAGACGAACGCAATGAGGGCAACCGCGACGAGCGAGGCGACCCAAATAAACGGCGAGAGGTTACGCGGGCGCTCTACCGTCGCGCTGTACCCGCCGCTAGAAGGCGTCGCGGGAGCGGCCGACGATGGCGAGGAGCCGGAGGCGCGGTTGAATTCCTCGACGACCTCTTCGGGATCGAGCCCTAAAAAACGAGCATACGTTCGCAGAAAGCCGCGGGTATAGACGGGCGCGCCGATAGCGCCCCAGTTCTCGTCTTCGATGGCGCCGAGGTAGACCGAGCGAATCCGGATCTGCTCGGCAACATCGGAGAGCGAGAGCCCGCGTGCCTCACGCGCGGCGCGAAACCGTTCGCCCAATGCTGCCATTGGGGCTTTGAGTTAGGCCCCCATGCCTGTTATCCTGTGCATCGGTATGGACCCCAAACCCCGTGTAATTGCCGCGATGAGCGGCGGCGTCGACTCCGCCGTCGCCGCCGGATTATTGGTCGAGGCAGGCTACGACGTCATCGGCGTGACGATGAAGATGTACTCCCCAACGAAAGCGCCGCATGCGAAGAGCTGTTGCGGTATCGACGATTTCGACGACGCGCGCCGCAGCGCCGCGATCTTGGGGATTCCGCATTACGTCCTCAATTTCGAGGAAACGTTCCGCAAGAACGTGATGGACCGCTTCGCCGACGACTACGCCAACGGCCGAACGCCGAATCCGTGCGTCGCCTGCAACAATTTCGTGAAGCTCGGAACGCTCGCGCAATACGCCGACCGCTTAGGGGCCGCCGCGATCGCTACCGGCCACTACGCGCGCTTGGAGCATCGAGACGACGGACCACATCTCTTTCGCACCGAGAATGCCAAAGATCAATCGTACGCACTCGCGCAACTGACGCCGGAGCAGCTGTCTAAACTACGCCTTCCGTTGGGAGCATTCGACAAGGCGACGACGCGTCTGCATGCAAAGCGCATGAATCTTCCCGTGCACGAAAAGACCGAATCGCAAGACATCTGCTTCGTCGAAGGCGGCGA
>DASSZO010000270.1:0-6941 GCA_035702815.1 Candidatus Aquilonibacter sp.
CGCCGCCGCGTCCGCCGCGGAATCCGCCCTGGCGGTCGTTACGATCGACCGTATTGGTCTGGCGGGGTTGATCGGGCAGCACTTCGCCGCGATAGATCCACACTTTGACGCCGATGCGTCCGAACGTGGTGAACGCCTCGACGTGCGCGTAATCGATGTCGGCGCGCAGCGTATGCAGCGGCACCTTACCGTCGCTGTTACGCTCGGTGCGCGCGATTTCCGCGCCGCCCAAGCGTCCCGAAACCTGGACCTTCACGCCGCGCGCGCCGGCCTTCATCGTACGCATGATCGCCTGCTTCATCGCGCGGCGGAATGCGATACGCTTTTCGAGTTGGTCGACGATGTTCTGCGCGACGAGACGAGCATCGAGTTCGGGATGCTTGATCTCCATCACGTTGACCGCGACGCTCTTGCCCGTCAGCTTTTCGAGATTCTTGCGAATGTCTTCGATGCCGACGCCTCGCTTGCCGATGATGATGCCGGGCTTGGCGGTATTGACGATGACGCGCGCTTGATTGGCGCGACGCTCGATCTCGATCTTGCTGATCGCCGCCGAGCGCATCCACTTATTAAAGAAGTTGCGGATCTTGACGTCTTCGTGCAGCCAGTCGATGTAATGTTTTTTCTCGAACCAGCGGCTGTCCCACGTGCGCGTAATGCCCAGGCGAAGACCGACCGGATGAATTTTCTGACCCATAAACTTACCTTCTTAACCCTGAGCGCCAGTCGAAGGGCCCGCGGCCCCCGCTGCTGCAGTAGCCCGTTAGATGTTTGCACGACGCGCTGCAGACGCAGTCGCGCGCTTGGTCGAGACGCTGGCACCGGGGCGGTTCTTCCGCTTCTTCTGCGGCGGCTCTTCGCCCACGACGACGGTCACGTGCGAGAGACGCTTGCGCTTGAAGTACGCGCGGCCTTGAGCACGCGGGTCCAGGCGTTTGGTAAAGCGACCGCCGGGGCCGCCGTCAACCGTGATCCGCGTGATGTACAGATCGTCGGTGTTCATGTCGTGGTTGTTGCCGGCATTGGCAACGGCGCTGCGAACGAGCTTCTCGATCGGCTCCGCGGCGAAGACGCCGGCGAATTGGAGCATCACGAGTGCTTCACGCACGCTCTTGCCGCGAATGGCATCGGCGACGCGGCGCAGCTTGCGCGGGCCCATACGAACGAACTTCAGATGCGCGACCGCTTGATTCGGTCCGGCAGTTCCGTGTTGTGGCATTACTTCACACCAGCCTTATCGCCGCCGTGACCCTTGAAGTGGCGCGTGGGCGCGAACTCGCCGAGCTTGTGGCCGACCATGTTTTCGGTGACGTAGACGGGGACGTGCGCCTTACCGTTGTGCACGCCGATCGTGTGACCGACCATCGACGGAACGATCACCGAAGCGCGGCTCCACGTCTTGATCACGCGCTTTTCGCGCGTTTCGTTCAGCTTCTCGACCTTCTTGAGAAGGTGATCCGCAACGAACGGACCCTTTTTGAGACTACGACCCATTACTTGGAACCTCGCTTACGAACGATGAACTTCGTCGTGCGCTTGTTACGGCGCGTCTTCTTACCCATCGTCATCTGGCCCCAAGGCGTCGTCGGCGGACGACCCGAGGTCGAACGCGCTTCACCACCGCCGTGCGGGTGGTCGACCGGGTTCATCGCGATACCGCGAACCGCAGGCCGCTTGCCAAGGTGACGCGAGCGTCCGGCTTTACCGATGACTTGGTTTTCGTGCTCGATGTTACCGAGCTGACCGATGGTCGCGCGGCACTCGATGTGAATCATGCGCACTTCGCCCGACGGCATACGCACTTGGGAGTACTCGGTTTCCTTCGCCATCAGCTGGGCGGAGACGCCGGCCGAGCGCACGAGTTTGCCGCCCTGACCGGGACGCAGCTCGATGTTGTGGATCACGGTACCGACCGGAATGTTCTTGATCGGCAAGCAGTTGCCGGGCTTGATGTCCGCACCGCTACCCGATTCGACGACGTCGCCGACTTTGAGGCCGAGCGGCGCAAGGATGTAACGCTTCTCGCCGTCGCGATAGTGCAGCAGCGCAATGCGCGCCGAGCGGTTCGGATCGTATTCGACCGTCGCGACCTTGGCCGGAATTCCGTCCTTGGAACGCTTGAAGTCGATGATGCGATACTGCTTGCGCGTGCCGCCGCCCTTATGGCGAACGGTGATGTGCCCGTTGTTGTTGCGGCCTGAGTGCTTCTTGCGAACTTCGACGAGCGACTTCTCGGGTTCGACCTTCGAGAGGTCCGAGAAATCCATCGTCGTCACGAAGCGACGGCCCGGGCTGGTCGGACGATACTTCTTAACCGGCATGCTTATTGCTCGAAATAATTGACGCCGCCGAGTTCGATTTTTTGACCCGGCTTGAGGGTGACGATCGCCTTTTTGAAGTCGCTCTGCTTGCCGGTGGTCCGGTTGCCGCGACGGGCGAAGTTGCGCACTTTACCGCGCACGTTGACCGTGTTGACGTTGAGCACGTTCACGCCGAAGATCGATTCGACGGCGTGGCGGATCTGCGTCTTGGTCGCCTGCGGGTGTACGACGAACGTATACTGCGCGCCGAGGCTGTTCGCCATCGACTTCTCAGTGATACGCGGCGAGAGAATCACATCGCGCGCGTCCATTACTTCTTGCTCCCGTTCTCGAGCGACGCGTTGAGCGCATCGAACGCGGCGGTCGTGAAGATGATACGCGCGTGGCGCAGGACGTCTTTGACGTCAAGCGCGCCGGTGTCGGTGACGCCGACGTTGCGCAGGTTACGAGCGACGCGATGAATCGCATCACCGTTGTTTTCATTGTGCGCGAGGACGACGAGGGTCGCCGGCCCCTTCTTTGCATCTTTAGCCGAACCGAAGATCAGTTTGGCGAAGTCCGCGGTCTTCGTCAGATTGAACGCCGAGTTGTCGAGCACCGTCACCGCGTCGTTACGGAAGCGATCCGACAGCGCGGCAACGAACGCGAGCTTACGCTCTTTTTTGTTCAGATCAGTGACGAAGCTGCGCGGCTGCGGTCCGAAAACCACGCCACCGTGACGCCACTGCGGCGAACGGATCGAACCTTGACGCGCACGGCCGGTTCCCTTTTGACGCCACGGCTTGCGGCCGCCGCCCGAAACTTCGTCGCGCTTCTTGGTCGACGCCGTGCCGGCGCGCGGGTTCGCGAGTTCGCGATACACGGCGCGGAAGATCGTATGCGTCTTGCTGCTGTAGTCTTTGTCCAAAACGGCCGGCGTCTGCACGTCGCGGACGACCTTGCCCGTTGCATCAATAACGTTTGCCATTATGCGCCCGCCTTCACTTTGCCGGGCTTCACGCTCTTGCGAACGACAACCAGCGCGTTCTTCGGTCCCGGAATCGGGCCGCGAACGAGCAGCAGATTGCGTTCCGCATCGGCGCGGACCACTTCGAGGTTTTGCATCGTCGTGCGATCGACACCGTAATGTCCGGGGCGGCGCGCGCCTTTCGGCACGCGTCCGGCGTTGGTATCGCCGTTCGACGCGGGCTGGCGGTGGATCATCGAGCCGTGGCTTGCGCCGCCGCCCGAGAAGTTATGCCGCTTGATGCCGCCGGCGAAGCCGTGGCCTTTCGAGATGCCCACCACGTCGACGCGATCGCCCGGTTCGAACCCGGCGACGGTGACCGTCTGCCCGGCTTCGACGCCGTCGATGTCGTTGCGGAACTCACGCACGAAGCGGACTGCTTCGACGTTCGCCTTTTTGAAATGTCCAGCAAGGGCACGGGTAACGCGAGCTTTTTTGATCGCACCGAAGCCGAGAGCCACGGCATCATAGCCATGCTTCTCTTTCGTGCGACGCTCCACGACCGTGCAGGGACCGGCTTCGATCACCGTGACCGGTACGTACCGGCCGTCCTCGGTGAAGACGCTCGTCATCCCAACCTTGCGGCCAAGGATGTTTTTCACTTCAGATCCTCGTCCTATAGTTGGCAGCACACGGGCCCTGGCGTACTGCTTAATTTTTTCACCGGCACGCGGAAAGACCCGCGGACCGGAGTGGACCACAACCTCGGCAGTCTATCAAGAGCGCCCCTTGGAGTCAAGATGGTTCGGTCCGAACGCCTTGAATCTATCGAGGCCATGCGGGTTCTCGCGCTGGCGGCGACGCTGGCGCTCCTTCTCCCGGGGTGCGCACGGACGGCTCCCCCCACCTCACACGACCGCTTACGGATCGTGCAGACTCAGGATTTCCCGACGCTCGACCCCATCTTCGTCAGCGGCGTCGGCGGCCAAGAACTGGCCGCCCTACTCTACACCTATTTAGTGAAGGTCGACGACCGCGGCGCGCTCGTTCCGGACGCTGCCGAGGCGGTCCCCAGCCGGGCCAACGGCGGCATCAGCCCGGACGGCAAGACGATCACATACCACCTCCGGCCCGACGTCCGCTTCTCAGACGGCTCCCGCCTGACGTCCTTCGACGTCGCCGAGACGATCGGCCGCATCGCCTTCCCGGGAAGCGACGTGCCCACCCGGCTGGCTTACGACGACGTTGCCGCCGTCTCCACGCCCGACTCGCGCACGGTGCGCGTGTTTCTACGGAAGCCCTATGCCCCGATCGTGCTCTATTTGTGCGGACCGGGGAACGCGACGCCGATTCTGCCCTTTCGGTTACTCCACCGCAAGACGCACCTTCGCGGATCGGCGCTCGATAACGCGCCGCTGGTTTCGGGGCCTTACACCGTCAAGCGCTGGGTTCGCGGCGACCGGCTGGAGCTTGTCGCCAATCCGTATTACTACGGCGGCGCTCCGAAGATTCGGCGAATAACGCTTCGCGTAGTCGGAACGTCCACGGAGGCATTCGAGATGCTGCGAACGGGCGAAGCGGATGCGTATGTCAACGCGGACGACGCGCAGTATGCCGCGTTACGTTCGCTTGCGAATAAACGAACGGAACAAGTGCCGATCGATGGAACGGGCGCTTTACTCTTCAATACGGCCGATTCGAAGCTCCGCGATACGCGCGTTCGACGCGCGATCGTCATGGCCATCGATCGCGCCGCCATCGTCAACAAAACGCTGTTAGGTAACGATCGCGCAGCACATCCCGGCCGAGGCCTGTTTCAGTGGGCGTACGACCCGGCCGCATACCGCATGCCGCCGTACGATCCCACGCGCGCGCGCCGGCTGTTGGATGCTGCGGGCTGGAAGCTCGGCAGCGACGGCCTGCGTCATCGAGGCGCCCAGACGCTCACGCTCGACCTTCTCGCGCGCAGCGATAAGCCAAGCGGTATCGAGATGGCAACGCAAATACAAGCCGACGAGCGTAGCGCTGGGATCGACGTCGTTGTGCACCGCATCGATGTGATGACGTACGTTGCGCCGGACGGTCCGCTCTACGGCGGCCGCTATCAGTTGGCGCTGTTTCCCTTCATCGCGGGTTTCGATCCGGACGTCTCCGATCAATTCGGATGCCGCCGGATGCCGCCCGCCGGGTTCAACAAAACGCGTTATTGCAACCATGAACTGGATCGGCTCATGGCGCGAGCCACACTTCCGTATGCGCGAGATGCGCGAACGGCGCTCTACAAGCCGGTGCAAGCGATTTTGGCCGCCGATTTGCCGATGGCCGCTCTCTACCAAGCGGTGTCGACGAACACGTTTCCCGCCGAATTAAGGAATGAACGAGCGTCGGTAACGACGCCGTTTTGGAACGTTGCCGACTGGAGGCTCTGAATGGACGACCGTATGGACGCACTCGAGGCGCGCATCGCTCGCATCGAACAGGCACTCATTTCCAGGGCGATGCTAACGACGCCGAGTGTTCTTGAGCCGCGCGCACCGAAGCCGGAAGCGCAAGCCGCGCAGCCGCGCCGCAGTGCGGCCGACGCCGAGCGATTTCTCGGCGGGCGCATTTTACTTGCGGTAGGCGCCGTTGCGCTACTGCTCGGCGTTTCATTTTTCCTCAAATACGCGTTCGACAATGGATGGATCGGACCATCGGGACGCGTTGCGCTGGGGCTGGTTGCCGGAGCGGCGTTTTTGGTAGGTTCTGCGCGTTTGCGTTCCCTATCCCAGCCCGTTTTCGCGCACGGGCTCGGTGCCCTCGGCGCGGGAATCCTGTACCTATCACTATGGGCTGCGGGCAACGGATTCCATCTCGTCCCGACCGCCGCGAGCTTCGCCGGAATGTGCGTGGTCACGGCGCTTCTCGTCCTCCTCGCGACGCGAAACGATTCGCAACTGATGGCGATTTGGGGATTGATCGGCGGTTTTCTCACACCCGCGCTTAACGCCGGTCCGCAACCGTCCGTCGTCACCTTATTCGCGTACCTTGCCTTGCTGAACGCGGCGCTCGTGTTCGTGATCGAGAAACGCGCGTGGAAGATCATCGCACCCGTTGCTCTGGTTTTCACGGAGCTCTATTATTTTCTTAGCGTCGGGCATAACGGAAATCACGTCCTTCGTGACATCGGCTTTGCCGCTCTCTATCTTGCGCTCTTTATGTCCGGACCGGCGCGCCGCGCATTGCAAGGCAAAACGCTCGACCGAAGCAATGTGACCGTGACCATTCTGTCCGCAATCTCGTTCTACGCTGCTTTGCACCTCCAATTCTATGACTCGGAACGGATGCTTCTGGTCGCGGCCATTGTTGCGCTTGCGGCAGCGTATGTGTTTCTCGCGGTCAAGACGCAGGACGTGGCGCGCACGCTCTTCGCCGCGCTCGCACTCGCGCTCGTAACCGGTGGAATCGCCATCGCCTTTCACGGCTCGACGGTTGCGGCGCTCTGGGCCATCGAAGGCGCACTGTTGGTGTGGACGGGGGCGCGAGCGAAACTTCAACTCGTGCAATTCTTCGGAATCCTCGCATTCGCGATGGCGCTCTTAGACGTGTCGTTCATACCGCTCGCCGGCGGTCGTCTTTTTGCCAACGACCGCTTCTGGACGCTCGCCATCTTTGCGGGCTCCTTTGCCGCCGCG
>DASSZO010000131.1:0-12099 GCA_035702815.1 Candidatus Aquilonibacter sp.
GCAGTTTATGCAGCCTGAGTCTTCTCGAATTGTTCGGAGCTAATGTATCCGAGCGTCGAATGCCGTCGTTGGCGATTGTACCAGATTTCGATGTACTCGAAAATGATGGCGCGAGCGGATTCCCGCGTCTCGAAGACCGGATCATCGAGCTCGCGCTTGAGCGTTGCGAAGAAACTTTCGGTCACCGCATTATCCCAGCAGTTTCCCTTGCGGCTCATGCTGCAAATCATTTCGTGACGATCGTAGAACCGTTGCACCGCATCGCTCGCGTACTGCACGCCGCGATCAGAATGAATGAGAAGCGCATGGTCAACCGCACGACGTTCCGCAGCCATTGCCAAGGCGTCCAACACGAGCCGCGGCTTCCGGGACGGAAATTTGCCCCTTAGGACCTCAAGGATGATTGCCGCCTTACGCTGCGCCGTCCAGCGCTCGAATTTCTCGGGATCGGAAGCCGCCGGCGGCGGGGTTGGTTGTTGCTTTCGCATCGGACACCTTTCTCGCGATGATTTCGCTTATTCGGCGTCTAGCCCCGGCGGGGGGCATTCCACGCCCACGATGCCGACCACGATGTCACCGAAAACGGCGCTAGGTCCGCCCCCAACGATGTACTTGGCGATCGCACCGGCGATGAGTCCGAAAACGATCCATAACAAAATTGCCATGTTCCGTCTATTGCCTGCTCGCTCGCCCTTTAAACGATCTACCGGGCGTGCGACTCTTTCTCGATCGCCGCGAAATCGTCGTCGGTCAGTTCGACGCTTGCAGCCGCGACGTTCTCTCGAAGATGATCCGGATTGCTCGTGCCCGGAATCGGCAGCATGACCTTCGAGCGCTTGAGGATCCAGGCGAGCGCGAGTTGCGACGGGGTGATCTTCAGGCGGCTTGCGATGTGAGCGAAGGCGGAATCGCCTTCGGCGAGGTCGCCGGCGGCAAGCGGAAACCACGGAATGAATCCGATGTTTTGCGCTTCGCAGAACTCGAGTACCGCTTCGCTCTTGCGCTCGGTGAGGTTGTACATGTTCTGCACGGTGACGACCGGGAAGTACTGCTGTGCTTCCTTGATGTCGTCGACGCTTACTTCGCTCAAGCCGACGTGGCGGATCAGGCCTTCCTTTTGCATCGCCGCGATCACGCCGAACTGTTCGGCGCGCGGATAGCGATCGTCAATGCGGTGCAGCTGCCACAAATCGATACGGTCAATGCCGAGGCGTCGCAAGCTCATCAGCACCGCTTGCCGCAGATACTCGGGCTTCCCATCGATCGTCCAGTCGCCGGGGCCGGTGCGCAAAAACCCGCCTTTGGTTGCGATCAACATACCTTCATAGGGATAGAGCACTTCCCTGATGAGATCTTCGCTTACGAATGGACCGTAGCTGTCGGCGGTGTCGATCAAATTGACATCGAGGCCGCGAAGCGCCTTGAGCGTTTCGCGTGCGGCTTCCGGATCACGCGGCGGCCCCCACACGCCTTCGCCCGTGATGCGCATAGCGCCGAAGCCGAGGCGGTTTACCGTGATGTCGCCGATCGTGAATCGGCCGGCAGCTGCTGCAGAAACGTGTTCGATCATCGTGATGCTCCGAATGTGACTAGAACGTACCGGTGTAGACTGCGCAAGACGAGCAGATATCGGGCGGCTTGCCGGATGCGAGTTGGGCACGAAAACGCCCGTAGCGCGCGCCGTTCCAGGTGCGCTCAAACGGCTCCTCGCGGACGTTTCCGAAGTTGAATCGATCCGGCGTGGAGATCATGCAGCACGGCATGATCTCTCCTCGAAAACTGAAGTACGCGCCGGTACTCGGCCAACCGCATCCCCGTGGATCACGGGCGGGTCTTTCGTCGAGATTCGGTAGACGCAAACGGATGCCGCTGCGATCTGCAGCGTCACGCGCGCGCGTAAACGCATCGTCGACGGCGGCACGCGGCGCCGTCACGAGCGTCTGGGATTCGACGAAGGCACGCATCGGGCGATAGTGCGCAGGTAATGACGCTTCACGGAAGTCGTGGCAGAGATGCTGTACGCTGATCGCGTCAACGCCCCACGCGGCAGCCTGCTCGACGAGCACCGGTAATTCTTCGAGATTCTCGCGCATCGCGACAGCGACGATTTCAACGTACGGCGTGCTCGAACGCCGGCGCGAACGCTCGTCGAGCAGGCGCTTGAGGTTGCGAATCGATTTATGGTAATTCGCGCGCACCCGAATGCGTTCGTAAGTGGCCTTCGTTGCGCCGTCGAGGGATGCGTGAACCCGCGAGAGCCCGCTCGCGATGCACTGTGCGGCCGCCTTGGGCGTGAGAAAGGTGAGGTTGGTGTTGACCGATACCGTCACGCCGCGCGCTCGCGCATAACGAACCATGTCGAAAAAGCGCGGGTGCATCAGCGGCTCGCCCAGCCCTTGGAGTTGCAGTTCGCGCAGGTCGGGGAATTGGCGCACGATCTCGGTGAAGAGGTCGAACTCCATGAATGCAGCCGGACCGTGCGGCCGCCCGTCGCGCCGAAATTGAATCGGACACATGCGGCAGCGCAGATTGCATTCACCGACGGGCTCGATCTGAATGAAGCGCGGAAGGGGCAGGGCGGTCATACACCGCCTATACCCCCAAATGCGCGCTTAGGCGGGCACGAATCGAAGCGCGAGGCCGTCGATGCAGTAACGAAGATGCGTCGGCGGCGGCCCGTCGTCGAAGATGTGGCCCAGATGTCCGCCACAGCGTTTGCAGTGCACTTCCGTGCGCGGCTCCAGCGGTATCTCGTAATCCATACGAGTAAGCGTTACGTTCGGCAAGACCGTCCAAAACGACGGCCAGCCGTCGCCGCTGTCGTATTTGGTCTTCGACGAGAAGAGCGCCTGATCGCATCCAGCGCAACGGTACACGCCGGGTCGCGTCTCTTTGATCAAGGGACTTGAGAACGCGGGTTCGGTGCCGTTCTCGCGCAAGATGAAGTACCGGTCGTTGCCCAGGATCTTGCGCCACTGCGCGTCGGTGTGCGTGACCTTGTACGAAACGTTCGCGCGCGCGGCGACGGCGGGAATCATTGCGGCGATCATCGCCGCCAAGAACTGCGGGCGGCGCATCACGCGGGAACGTGGCACGCAACGCCGTGCCGTTCGAAGTAGCGCTGATGAAAGTCTTCGGCGCGATAGAAGACGGCAGCGGGTTCGATGCTCGTCGTGATCGGCCGCTCGAACATGGGCTGAGCCGCGGCGAGCGAGGCTTTTGCCGCTGCTTCCTGCGCGTCCGAGTGGGTGAAGATCGCCGAGCGATACTGCGATCCGATATCGGGACCCTGGCGATCGCGCTGCGTCGGATCGTGGATCTTCCAAAACAGCGCGAGGAGTTCGTCGTAGCTGACTTTCGCCGGATCGAAGGTCACTTCGACGGCTTCGGCATGACCGGTTCGATCGGTGCAGACTTGGTGATAGGTCGGGTCTTCCGTCTGGCCGCCGGTATAGCCGGAAACGACGTCGACGACGCCGGGAATCTGGACGAAGGCCGCCTCAACGCCCCAGAAACATCCGGCGGCGAAGGTGGCGGTTTGCGTCGGTGCGCTCGTGTTCATATAGATTCAAACGCCGCTCGCGCCATCCCGGATGCGTGTCAGGAAGGCTTGCTGGAATGCGCGCAAGCGAGCGGCCGAGCCGGGACCGCGATCCATCCAGTCGTTGACTAGTAGCGCAAAAATGTATGTGCCGTGCGGCGTCGAGAGGTAGCCGGCAAGCGTGCGCGTGTGATTCGAGGTTCCGGTCTTGGCGATGACCTTACCCGCGAGCGGCGTGTTCTTGAACGCGTCCTCCAGCGTGCCGCTCTTGCCCGCCATTGGGAGCGCGGCGAGGACCGTTCCGCGGTGCGGTCCGTTCCAATCGTGCGCAAGGATCGCGACCAGCGCGCGCGGCGTTACGCGATCGTACGCCGACATACCGGATCCATCGACAATCGTCAGCGTGGTAGGATCGACGCCGATTCCTCGAAGCCAGTTTGTTTCGACGTCGATGCCCTGGCCACGCGTGTCGAAACGATTCGAGCCGCCGGTGAGTCCAATCTCATCGAGCAGGCTTTCGGCCAGGAAATTGTCGCTGGGCTGCCACATGTCGGCCAGCAGCGTCGATAGCGGCGGGGATTGATGCGTCCAAAGCACGCGTCCATTGGCATCCGTCAGATAGGCGGGATACGCGGGCACGGTGACGGTGATGCCGTGCGCCGCGAACGCTCGTTGAAACGCTTGCAGTGCGAAGAGCTCCGGTTGCAACACGGAAGCATCGAACGTTTCGGTTTTTCCCGGCGTGAACGAACCGTTGACCACCGTGCAATCCCACAGCCCGTACCCCGCGTTGCCGCGTTCGTCGGCGGCAATCGACAGAAAAGGTTCGGTGATGCCGGCATCAACGCGCGTTTGCAGACACGGCGGCGCGATGTCCGGCGTAAACACGATCGTCGGAGGATCGGTGGGATTTGCGTTGCCGGTCACGGCGAGATGAACGACATTCTCGTTAAAATTGAGTGCCGAGACCGGTGCGCCGTAGTCGTACGCGAGATCGTCGATCTGCCAGCCGTCGGGATACCGCGAGGCGTTCTGATAGCGGCGAACATCGGCGTGCAACCCGCCTGCAAATGCGTGCAAATCAAGAGCCGCAACGGTCGCTGCCGCGTCGTCGACATCTTTTTGGGCGAGGAGCGGGTCGCCGCCGCCCTCGACGTAGAGCGCGTCACCGTCGGTCGTAAGCTTGGTCGTATAGGTGAATCCCTCGCCGAGGCGGTCGAGCGCGACCGATCCCACGATCAGCTTGATCGTCGACGCGGGGATGAATGCATCGTCGGCGTGGCGCGCGTAGACGACCTTCGCGCTGCTCGCATCGATGACGAGCGCGCCGGTATGCGAGCCCGCGAGCGTGGCGGATGAAAAGAGTGCATCGAGTGCAAGCGCGGCGAAGAGAAGCGACATGGCGGACGCTTCGCTCTCGCAGCTTCGGTTTCCCCAAGGGCGGATTGACCGGATCTATCTGCACTGGTCAGCCGGCGACTATACGACGGTCTACCCGGCATATCACTACTGTGTCACCTTTGACGGCGAGCGCGCCGCGGTCGTGCAGAGTAACGATCTCACCTTGAACATGCGCGACGTGCGCGACGATCCCGACCGGCCGTACGCGGCGCATACCGGCGGAAGAAACTCCTATGCGGCCGGGCTCTCGATTATGGGCATGCGCGATGCGCGGCCCGGCGATTTCGGTCCGTATCCCCTACAGCCGCCCGCGGTCGATGCGCTCTGTGCACTCGCCGCGCAGATCGCCGATTTCTATGCGATCCCGATCGACGCCGACCATATCATGACGCACGCGGAAGCCGCGCTTGTCGACGGATATTTCGGAACCGCAGACGATCAACGCTGGGATATCGCGCGGCTAACCCCGTCGCCGCAGCCGCTCACCGTGCAGGACGCGCTGGAAACGGGTGCGCGACTACGCGACGCAATTCAACGCGCTAGCAATCGTTCCGCATGAGGTCGTCGAGGGTTTCGCGTTTCGCCCATAGCGTTGCGCCGGCTTCGTCGATGGCGACGACCGGCGGTTTGGGGAAGCGGTTGTAATTGCTCGACATCGAGTACGTGTAGGCACCGGTGGTGCAGAAGGCGAGAAGGTCGCCCGCGCGCAGATCGCGCGGCAGCGGCGCATCCGCTAACTCGTCGTTTTCACACGATCGGCCGCAGACGGTTACCGGGTGAAGTTCGGCGTCGGAGTCGCGAGCCGGAACCACGTGGTGATAGGCGCCATACAGTGCGGGCCGCGGGTTGTCGGCCATGCTGCCGTCGACGATTGCAAAGGTGCGTTTCGCGTAGCGTTTGATCGCCATCACGCGATAGAGTGACGTCCCCGCTGCTGCCACCAGTGCGCGGCCCGGCTCGATTTCGATCGTGACGTTGGGCGGCACCGATGCGGCAATGGCGCTCAAAATGGCTGCCGCATCGACGCGCTGCGCCGGATCCTCGGGATGCATTTGGACGCCGAAGCCGCCGCCGACGACGATCGTGGTTGCCGGCGCGAGCCCTGCGGATCGTGCGCGGCCCAGCGCCGCTAGGAGCAACTCGGCGTTTGCGATGAACGGCGCGGCATCGAAGATCTGCGAGCCGATGTGCGCATGAACGCCTTCCATCTGCAGATGCGGATTGGCGGCGAGAATCTCAAATGCTCGTTGCTCTTCGCGCGGAGGGATGCCGAATTTGCTATCGTCGCCTGCCGTGCGCACGAATTCATGCGTATGCGCTTCGATCCCGGTATTTAAGCGAAGCAGAAGCCGCGCTTCCCGTCCACGCGACGCTGCGACGAGGCGACGAAGTTCGTCGATCGAATCGACCGCGATTCGGCCGACGCGTCCGTCGAAGATTGCCTCGATCTCGTCGTCGGTCTTTCCCGCCCCATGAAGCGTCATGCGCGACGGAACGACGCCGCCGCGCGCCGCCGTCGCAGCTTCGCCCAGCGAAGCGACGTCAACGCCGAGAGAAAGCGGCGCTATGTGCCGCGCGAGCGCCGTCAGCAAGAGCGCTTTCGAAGCGTAGGAAACGCGGATGCCGTGCGGTGTCGATGCGTCGAGCATCGTATGCAACGCGCGATCGAACACGCGCTTGTCGAAGAGCAGGGCCGGGGTACCGAAGCGTTCCGCGAGATCGTCGGCGCGCATGCCGCCGACGGTCAGCATGCCGTCAGCGGCGCGGCCGTGACCCGCAATCACGCGAATTGCGCCATGAAATGATCGATGCGATCCTGCGCGATGCCCGCCGCCATGAAACGCACTTCAATCTCTTCGAGATGACGTGGCGGCGTCACGAGCATGAACGGTGCAGCCGCATCGCTTTCGGCCGCGACCGCGCACCATTCGGCTGCGGCGGGAACGAGCGCGGTTTGATAGCGCTCCAGGCGCACGGCGTCACCGCCCGTGCGTAGCTGCAGCGGGTGCTCGAGCGCCATGAGAATGAGCGGACGGTCATTGGTGGGCAAGGATGCGGCCTCGGCCGTCGCCGTAACCCGTTCGACGATGAACCGGCGGTCGACGATGAGCGCGGTGCGCTCCATGCCGTCGAGCGTGTAGGTCAGCGGCTCGATGGCACCCTTGCTGCCGCGTCGGTAGTCGAGCACGTCGGCCGCTTTGTCCACATGCAGTTGACGCGGCTTCCCGTCGGCTCCCATTCGGTTCCAATCAAAGATGCGATAGGTGAGATCGCTCGCCTGTTGCGTTTCGAAGATCACGATGCCGCCGCCGATGGCGTGCAGGCTTCCGGCCGGAAGATAGAACGCATCACCGGCGCGCACGGGAACGCGGCGAAGGATATCGCCCAACGAACCGTCGGCAACTCGCCGCAAGTATTCGTCGCGCGACGTGTCTTGCGTCCAGCCCAACACGAGTTGCGCGCCGGCTTGCGCGTCGAGGACGTACCAACATTCGGTCTTCCCATTGTGCTGGTGTTCGACCCGTTCGGCGTAGGCGTCGTCGGGATGCACTTGTACCGAGAGCCAATCACGCGCATCGATGATCTTGGTGAGGATAGGGAAGATGCGGTGTGCGTCGAGGTTGCCCAGAAGACGCGAGCCGAGCTCCGCGCGCAGTTGCGCGATGGTCTTCCCCGCGTGCGCACCGTTGACGATGCGGTTGTCGTCCCAGCACTCCCACGACTCGCCGATCTTGGCGTTCGGGTCGCCGGCTTTTCCAAAGCGCGCGACGAGCGCGTCGCCGCCCCAGATGGCCGGCGTCTCTTTCGGCTCGATTACGAGCGGATAGATGGACGAATCGCTTCCCATGACTCCTCGTTGTGCAATCGCGCTCGCAGTAAACCGCGAGCAGAATTCCCGATATAGAGTGCGCTTGCGCGCGTGAGGTCGCCTGCATGAATCTCGCGTTCGCGTGCTTGTCCGCAAGCGAGCAGCCTCGAGCGCAGTATGCCCGGAAGGAGACCGGATGCAACGGGTGGGGTATAGAGCGTGCCGTCCAGCTCCACGAAAAGGTTGGTGCGGCTTCCCTCGGTCAGCGCGTCCGCTTCGTTTTGCAGGAGCGCATCAAAGCAACCGCGGGCGACGGCTTCGTTCCACGCGCGACGGTGCGCGGGACGCCACGAGCTCTTGATGCGCAGCCATGGGTCCGTGCTCGCGACGCGCTGTGACGAGATGCAGATCGCAACGGGCTGCGCGGCCGCCGCAAGCGGCTCATAGGCGAATTCCAGCGGTTGGCGTGCGCCGAGCGGAGCGCGCGTGCGAACGAGCATCCCCGGCTTGCGTGCGGCGCGCATGCGTTTGGAGAGATCCTCGAACGCGAGTGGGCCCCCAAGGCGGCTCCAGCTCTCGAAGAGGCGACGGGCGTGCGCATCGACGGTTTCGTCGTCCGCATCTCCGCCGTACGTCTCCCACAACGCAAACGCGCCGGCGGCCGGCGTGAGGAACGACGATTTGATCGCAATTTCGTTCCACTCGTCGTCGGCGTCGGAATCGCTTACGATGCCGCCGCCTGCGTCGAAACGGCCGACGTTCCCGTCGAATTGCGCGGTCCGTATCGCGACGTTCCACCATCCCGTTCGTTCCGGCGCGAGAAAGCCGATCGATCCGCAGTACGCTTCCCGCGCGCGCCGCTCCGTACGTTCAATGGCTTGCATGGCGGCGACCTTCGGTGCACCGGTAATGCTTCCGCACGGAAAAGCTGCGTCAAAGATCGCGCCGAGCGTGATGCCTTCGCGCAGCGTGCCTTCGATCGTGGACGTCATCGTCGCAAAGGTTGGATAGCGCTCGACCGTGCGTAACGCACGCACGGTGACGCCGTCGCAGACGCGGCGCAGGTCGTTACGGAGCAGGTCGACGATCATCACATGTTCGGCTTGATTTTTCTCCGTCCGCAGCGCGTGCGTGTCGTCGAGCGTCGCCGTCCCTTTCATCGGCCGCGCCGATAGCCGGCGTCCGTCAAAGCGAAGAAACAGTTCGGGCGACCACGAGAGAATCGCCCGATCGCCGTCGACGAGCATCGCTTGATAGGCGGCTTGGGTCGAGGCCGCAACGTCGTGCCAGAGCGCGTGCGCGTCACCATCAAACGCCAGGTCGAATGAGGTCGTATAATTGACTTGATAGACGTCGCCGTCATAGATCGCGCGTTTGATCGCGGCGATGTCGTCGTGATAGCGCCGCTGGTCGACCCGCGGCAGCAACGGCGACAGCGACCATGGGCCGGGCTCGAACGACCGGCGGCGACGCGGCTCGTCGAAAATTCCGATCACGCTGCCGGCCCATTCATAGCACACGAGCCCTGCGATCCAGGCGCCCTCACGCCGCCGTTCGTCCGCTTCGTCCAGGATTGCAAGCGCCTGCGCCCGTGAACTCGCGCGCAGAACGGCGCGCGGACGAGAGAACTCGAGCCATCCGTCGTCGTCTTTGAAGCGTACCGTCAGTACCATGAAACGCTTGGCTGTTTCGCTCTTTGCGACGATTCTGCTTTCGGCCGCGATTCCGTCGGCTGCCGCTCCGACGCTCGCCCCCGTGCTCGCATCCACCGACTGGATCAACGACCGGCCCCACGTTGCGGGCAAGGTCGTCATCCTCGACGTCTTCACCGTCGATTGCTTCAATTGTCGCAACGTCGTCCCGACGCTGCGCGAACTGTATGCCTCGGATCGTACCAAGGGCCTCGAAATCATCGGTATCCATTCGCCGGAAACGCCCATCGAGAAGCAACGGGGGTACGTCGTGGAGAATCTAGGCGCTCAAGGCATCCGCTGGCCGGTCGCCGTCGATAACCGCTTCGCGCTCTGGGATGCGTACGCGGTGGACGCGTGGCCGACGCAACTCTTCTTCGACCGTCACGGTCGCTTACGAAGGACCATCGTCGGCGACTCACAAGACGCGCTCGTTCGCAGTACGGTGGATGCCCTGCTCGCAGAAAAGTAAGGAACGTGCATCGAGTCTACATCGGAATCGGGTCGAATCTGGGAGATCGCCAGGCGACGATCCTCGCCGCGCTCCAGCGTTTGCGCAGCAAGGCTCGCATCGAACGCGTCTCGTCGTTCTTCGAGAGCGATCCGGCGGAAGGCGCGGGCGGTCCGGCATTCCTGAATCTCGCCGCGTTCCTGGAAACCGAACTCGAGCGCCCGGAGTTCGAGCGGTTCATTCTCGATGTCCACGTAGCGCTGGGACGAATGGTGACGACGCGTCTGGAAGCACGGCCGATCGATATCGACGTGCTGGTCTTCGATCAATGGGTGCACCCGGATCTTGGCGCCCGGCCGTACAACGCGGTTCCGCTTGCCGAAATTGCGCCCGCCTACGCTTCGTTTGTGCCGACAAGCTCCCTCAACGCGGTACGCAAGCGCGACCGGACCCTGCGTTTCAACGCCAACCGGCAAGAAGAAGCGCCGGACGTTCGCCTTTCGCTCAATCGAGTCGGCGTTTCGAGCGTGCGCCGCATCGTGCACCTCGACATCGACGGAAGGCCGCGCGTCTTCAACGGCGAGTTTACGATGGTCGCGGATCTCGCGCCGGATAAAGCGGGCGTTCATATGTCGCGCTTCTCGGAAATTCTCGAGGAAGCGACCCTCGACGTGTTGTCGGCTGCGTCGGAACCGGCCCGTATCGAGCGACTGGTTGAAGCCGTCGCGCGCGAGATCGTTCAAAGTCAGCGCGCCATCCGTGCCGACGTACGCTTGCGCGCCGACTTCGGCTTGGAGCGATGGACGCCGGTGAGCGGTAAGCGAGGCGAAGAGACCTATACGCTCGTCGGCATCGCGCACGCAGATGAACGCGGCACACGCCGCGTCGTCGGAGTCGAAGCCGAAGGGATGACGGCATGCCCGTGCGCGCAACTCATGGTGCGCGAACATTCCATGCACGAATTGATCGAAGCCGGCTTTACCGAAGAGCAAGCCTCACGCGCGCTCGATGCGCTGCCGGTCGCCACCCATAACCAGCGCGGCCGCGGCTGCGTGCTGCTGGGGGTGGACGAGGCGCATGCCGATGCGCTCCGCGCCGAAGATCTGGTCGAGATCGTGGAAAGCTCGATGTCGAGCGAGACCTACGATTTGCTCAAGCGACCCGATGAGTTCTTTATCGTCAACAAAGCCCATCACAACCCGAAGTTCGTCGAAGACGTCGTGCGCGGAATCCTTGCGCGGTCGCTCGATATCTACTCGGATTTAGGCGACGACACGTTCATCTTTGCAAGCCAAATCAATTACGAATCGATTCACAAACACGATGCGTTCGCGGAAGCGTTCGGGCTCTTCGGCGAATTTCGCGAAGAATTGCGCAGCGGCGCCTACGTTACGGCAAAGACCGATCTCGCATCGTGGCTTGGAACGCGACACTCCGCGGTCTTGACCTAAGCGATTTCTTCGTCCGAGAGGTAACAGGCGGGATCTGACGCCCAAAGGTCGCCGGTGAGATTATAGGCGCGCGCCCGGAAGTTGCCGCCGCATAGCGGGAGAAACCGGCACCCGGCGCACCGCCCGTGTAAGCGTCCCGTTCGGTCGCGAAGTTGCGCGAGCACGGTATTGGACTCGTCGCTCCAGATCTCGCTGAATCGACGCTCCTTGACGTTTCCTAACGTCACGCCCTGCAAGAACTGATCCGGGTGCACGTTGCCCTGCGTGTCGATGTCGGCAATGCCGATTCCGCTCGAATTCGCTCCTCCGCCGTTCCAGCTCAGCAAGTCGTACGCGTCTTGCGCGCGCTCCGAGCCTTCCTGGACCAGCTGCATGTACGCATACACGGCGTCGGTATGATTGTCGACCGTGAGAATCTCGCGCGGTCGCCCGGCCTGGGCGAACTCCCGCGTTCGGCGGAAGATCGTGTCGACGGCTTTGCGCGCATCGGCGATCGAGAGCGTCGTCGCGCTTCGTCCGCGTCCGGACGGCACGAGGTGATAGAAGCACGCGCGGTCGATATCCTCGGCTTCGATAAAATCGAAGATGCGTTCGAGGTCGGTAACGGTGGCCGGCGTCAGCGTCAGCCGCAAGCCGACCTTCTGGCCCACGGCTTTGCAGTGACGGATGCCCGCCAGGGCGCGATCGAATGCGCCTTGGACGCCGCGGAACGCGTCGTTCGTGGCGCCGATACCGTCGAACGATACGCCTACGTA
>DASSZO010000148.1:0-2823 GCA_035702815.1 Candidatus Aquilonibacter sp.
AGATGAAGCGGTTTCGGCGGTTGCCGAAGCGGTGCTTCGTTCGCGGTCGGGTCTCGCCGATCCGAACCGTCCGATCGGCTCGTTCATCTTCCTCGGTCCGACCGGCGTCGGAAAAACCGAACTTGCCCGCGCGCTTGCGGAATATCTCTTTGACGACGACCGCGCGTTGATTCGCATCGACATGTCCGAATATCAGGAGAAACACACGGTGGCGCGTCTGCTGGGTGCGCCTCCGGGATACGTCGGCTACGAAGAAGGCGGTCAACTGACCGAAGCCGTGCGCCGTCGCCCGTATTCGGTGATCCTGTTCGATGAGATCGAGAAAGCGCACCACGATGTATTCAACATCTTGTTGCAGATTCTCGACGACGGGCGGCTCACGGATGGTCAAGGCCATACGGTCGATTTCCGGAACACGATCGTCATCATGACGTCGAACATCGGCAGTCATCGGATCCTCGAATATCGCGGGGCACCGGGCGGCGCGGAAGAGGCGATCATGCGAGCGACGGTGATGGAAGAACTGCGCGCGCACTTCCGGCCGGAGTTCCTCAATCGCGTCGACGAGATCATCGTCTTCCATGCGCTGAGTGAAGAACAGTTGATGGAGATCGTCGATATCCAGCTCGGCCGGCTGCGCCATCGCCTCGCGGAGCGTCGAATCACGCTTGTGCTCGACGAGGCGGCCAAGCGCCATCTGGTCAAGGCGGGTTACGATCCGAACTACGGCGCCCGTCCGCTCAAGCGAACGATTCAAAAGGAACTCGAAACGCCGCTGGGACGCAAGATCTTGTCGGGAGACGTACGCGACGGCGATACGGTAAACGTCGGGTTCAACGATATCACCGGCGAGCTCACGTTCAACGCGCAAGCGCAGGTGCCGGCACCCGTCTAGCCGTTTGCGTTTCGCGGATAGGCGCGCCGCTCACGCGGTGATACGCTCGGTGCGAGACGCATGATACACGCGGATACGGCACCGGCGATGATGGTCGAAGACGAGCGAATCACGGCATACACGGTGCTGAGCGCGCGCCTTTATCTGCACGGTCAGATCGATCTCATCGCCCACCAGCCGAGTTACGATGAGCAGCGGCTATCGGTCTTCTATCGGTGGCGCAAACTCGAAGCCGGTATCGGCTACGGCTGGCTGCGCAACTACGGGGCCGGTCTGGATGCCCCGGCGTCCGAGAACCGCTTTATCGCGCGCGTTCGATTGACACAGCCGGCCGCGTACGGATATCACTACGTACAGTTGTCCGCGACCGTGAAATCATTCGTCGACACGGCGGGCAACCGGATTGAAACGCCGCGATTTGTGTTTCGCTATGCGCAGAGCTATTGGGCCGGTAGGCGTCCGCTCGAACAACGGCTTCAGCGCTATCAATGCTATGAGGAGATCGGCTGGAAGACCGGCGGACCGGGTGGGACGGCGTTCGACTACGCGCGGTTGTGGGGCATGTACGAGATCCCGGCGGGCCGCACGCGTCTCGCAATCGGCATGCGCGTGCAGCAATCGCGGCGCGGATCCGGGGAACCGCCGCTCCTGTCGTACGGCCCCCAGGTCCAGTGGACGATCGGATCGTGAAACGCTCCTTCGCTTTACCGGTTGTCGTTGCAACCGCGATCGTCCTCGCCTCCGCGTTTCTGCCGCGGCTCGATATCCTCTACCTCGAACGTCCGCACGTCATGTCGGTCGCGTCGGCGCAGGCGTTTCTCTCCGCGATTGCGACCGGCGGCATCGCGCTGACCGCAATCGTCTTTTCCATTGCGTTCGTCGTCCTGCAGTTTACGGTCGGAACCTACTCGCCGCGCCTTGCGCCGGTCCTTGCGCGCGACAGCGTGCTCGTGAACGCGCTTCTCGTCTTCATTGCAACGTTCGGTTATGCGCTCGGAACGCTCGCGGCGACGGATTCTTATGGCAAAGACATCGTACCCGCGTATTCGATGATCGTCGTTACGGTGTTGCTCGGCGCGAGCATGGTCATGCTCGGGCGCTTGATTCAGCGACTAGGCCGTCTGCAGATCTATCAGGTGTTGGAGTATATCGGCGATCGCGCTCGCGCGAATATCGCCAAACGCGGCCACGCCGTCGCGGGTGGCGATTACGGCGACGGACGACCGTCGGGCGAACCCGATCAAACGGTCATCTACAACGGGTCGATGCGGTACGTGACAGGCATCGATCGGGCGCGACTGCGCTCGTTGCTTCCCGGAGCAACCGTGATTGCGGCATGCTCGGTGGGCGACGCGGTTACGTTCGGTCTTCCGATCGCACGCGTTTACGGTGCGGCCCCAGTGCTGCGTCAGCGCGACGTCTTAAGCGCCATCCGACTCTCGAGCGAGCGCGACCTCAAGACGGATCTTCCGTATGCGTTCCGGTTGCTGGTCGATACCGCCGTGCGTGCGCTATCGCCCGCGATCAACGATCCCGCGACCGCCGTGGAGACGCTCGACGAAATCGAGGATCTGCTGTGCCGCTTGAGCGTGCGCGAGCTTGACCGGGGCGAACGCTGGGAGCGGTATCTCGAGCTCGCCTTCGAAGAGATCCGCGAAGCCGCGCGAACGCAGCCGACCGTGCTGCGGCGAATGCGCGCGGCGCTCGATTCCGTCGAGCGAACCGCTCGCGTTGCGTCGCGCAAACACGACGTGCATGTTTTTCTTACGCGCATCGGCGAAACGGTCGCCGACCGGCAAGGTATCGGCGTTTTCGTCGAGAGCTAAGGCCCCGCTGGTCTCCGTGCAGCGCGCACCGTACGCACAAGCATCGAGGGCTGCGCGGTGGTGTGATCCATCCCGTATTCCAGCTCGCCGGTTGCAAACGAC
>DASSZO010000253.1:0-7315 GCA_035702815.1 Candidatus Aquilonibacter sp.
GCCACGGCTTTGACGCCGTCGCTGGCATGCATCTCGAAACGCTTGAAGTTGTCGAAGAAGAGTTGCGAGAGTTTACGCGCTTGTTCGTCGTACGCGTTCTTATCCGGCCACACGTTTCGCGGATTGAGCACGTCGCTCGGCACATCGGGAACGCTCGTGGGAACCATCAGCCCGAAAAACGGCTCTTTCTCGAAGTCCTTGGGAATGCGGCCTTCAATCGCCGCGTTGACCATCGCACGGGTGTGCGCGATCGACATGCGTTTGCCGACGCCGTAGGGACCGCCGCTCCAGCCCGTGTTGACGAGCCAGCACTCGACGTCGTGCTCGTCGATCTTTTTGCCGAGCAGGCGCGCATAGACCGTTGGATGATGAACCATGAACGGCGCGCCAAAGCAGGTCGAGAACGTCGCCTGCGGTTCGGTCACCCCACGTTCGGTGCCGGCCACTTTTGCGGTGTAGCCCGAGAGAAAGTGATACATCGCCTGTTCGCGCGTCAGCTTCGAGATCGGCGGCAGCACGCCGAACGCGTCGGCGGTTAGCATAATGATCGTGTTCGGATGTCCGCCCTTGCTCCCGGGGACGATGTTCGGAATAAATGCGAGCGGGTATGCGGAGCGCGTGTTCTCGGTCTTTGCGTCCGAGTCGACGTCGAGCTCACGCGTTCGCTCGTCGTACACGACGTTTTCGATGACGGTGGAGAAGCGATTCGTCGCCGCCCAGATCTCGGGTTCGGCGCTCGGCGAAAGGCGAATGACCTTTGCATAGCAGCCGCCTTCGAAGTTGAAGACACCGTCGCTCGACCAGCCGTGCTCGTCGTCGCCGATGAGCGGGCGATGCGGATCCGACGAAAGCGTCGTTTTACCGGTCCCCGAAAGGCCGAAGAAGATGGCGACGTCACCGTCTTTGCCGACGTTCGCCGAACAATGCATCGGCAGCGTCTCACGCAACGGCAAGAGGTAATTCATCACGGTGAAGATCGACTTCTTGATCTCGCCGGCGTACTTGGTTCCGCCGATGAGGATGATGCGCTTTTCAAAGTTGACGAGAATGAACGTCTCGCTTCGGGTGCCGTCACGCTTTGGGTCGGCCGCAAAGAGCGCCGCATCGACGACGGTGAATTCGGGAACGAAACCCGGCACCGGTTCTTCCGGCGTGATGAAGAGGTGATGCGCAAAGAGATTATGCCAGGCGAATTCCGTGTAGACGCGGATCGGCACTTGGTAACGCTTGTCGGCTCCGACGTACGCATCCAGCGCGAAGACCTCGCGTTCGGAGAGATACGCTTGGACTTTGTTCCAGAGGTTGTCGAAGATCTGCGGATCGACCGGTTTGTTCGTGTCGCCCCAATCGATGTGCGCATCGCTCGAAGGCTCCTTGACGAACGCTTTGTCCTTCGGAGAGCGTCCGGTGTGCGGGCGCGTGTCGACGATGAACTGTCCGTCTTTGCCCAGGACGCCTTCGCCACGCCGTAACGCATGCTCGATGAGCTCGGGCGGCGTGAGATTCTCCCACAGCGTGGCGGCCTTCAATTTCTCGGGAACGGTAAGAATGATCTGACCCCTTGTGACATCTGCCTTGGAAAGTAACACAGTTTTTCACCTCCGCAGGCCTTGCCTGCCAGGGCTCTAATGGAACGGCCCATGCCCAAGCGATTGCAGTACAGCCTCGCGCTTTTGGTGTTCGCGTTTGCCGCCCTCACCGGCCATGCGCGGGCCGTACTCCCCTTCCACTTCGGCCTGTACCCCCCGGGGCCACTCGACGGGATCACCGATGTCCCCGGCGTTCGGGTCGGACATGTGACATTAGTCGAAGGCTCCGACGTACGAACCGGGGCTACGGCTATTCTTCCCAACGCCGACCCCTGGAACAACAAGGTCTCCGCGGCGGCCGTCGCGTTCAACGGGAACGGCGAAATGACCGGAACGCACTGGGTCAATACCTCCGGTTACCTCGAAGTGCCGATCGTGCTCACGAACACGTTGAACGTGGGGCTCGCGGACGACGGCGTCGTCCAGTGGATGATCGACCACTACCCCCGGGTCGGGAAGACCGACGACGTGCCGCTTCCTGTGGTTGCCGAGTGTGACGATCAGTTGCTCAACAACATTCAACTGCGCAGCGTGAAGCAGACGCAGATCGTCAAAATGCTCGACGACGCTCGCACCGGGCAATTCGCGCGCGGCAACGTCGGCGCCGGAACGGGGATGCACGCATTCGGTTTCAAAGGCGGCATCGGTTCGGCCTCACGCGTCCTGCCGGCGAGCCTTGGCGGGTATCACGTCGGCGTGCTCGTCAACGACAACACCGGAAGCTCGCGCGAAGCGCTCTCGATCGTCGGGGTGCCGGTCGGGCAGAAGCTCCGTAACGAATACAAGACGGTGTTTCCGCATCATCTTTCCGAAGCGAAGCTGCACGGCCGCATGGAGAGCGGCAGCATCATCATCGTCGTCGCAACCGATGCGCCGCTCGATAACCGGCAGTTGCACGCCATTGCATTACGGGCGGGGCTGGGGATGGGACGTACCGGGCTGACGTCGGATATCGGCAGCGGCGATCTCTTCATCGCATTTTCCACGGGCTACGTCTTCAAGCGTACCGGCGACTTCGACGTCGTCGCACCAGCGACGCGCATTGTCGAAAACGATGCCACGATCAACGCCTTGTATCGTGCGACCGCCGAGGCGACGCAGGCGGCCATCTACGACGCGCTCTTCGAAGCAAAAACGATGACGGGACAGGGCGGTGCCACGGTCTACGGCTTGCCGGACGAGCGCGTGTTGCAGATGCTGCGGGCGGCCGGCGCGATCGACTAGTACGGGCGCATGGCTTTCATCGAGACCGATCGTCTGCTCTTACGCACGTGGATGCCCAGCGACGCATCGCGCTTGCACGAAATCATGAGCGATCCCGACGTTACTCGGTTCTTGCCCGACGCGCCGCGAACGCTGCAATGGGCGCGCGAGTGGATCGAGCGCCAGATGGACGAACAGGAACGCGAAGGGTTTTCGTTATGGCCGGTCATTCGTAAGGCGGACGGCCGGTTGATCGGGCGCGGCGGACTGCATCGCTTGCCCGACGGTCTCGTCGAAGCGGGATGGATTTTCGAGCGCGCCGCATGGGGGCATGGATTTGCTACCGAGGCCGCGAGAGCGGCGATCGATTACGGTTTGCACGTCGCGCATCTGAGTCGCGTGTACGCCCTCGTCGCACCGGGCAACGCAGCCTCGATCGGTGTGGCCTATCGGGTAGGAATGCGTTTCGATCGTGTCGTTCGCGCGTATAAACGAGACCTATTGAGGTACGTACGATGAAGATTGCGCTTGGCGTCGTCGGCCACTTCGGGCTCTCGGTTCGCGATCCGGAAGCAAGCGCGAAGTGGTGGCGATCGCTGTTCGATCTCAAAGAGATCTTCCGCGGTGAGGACTACGTAGGGCTGACGAACGAGAACGTCACGATCGTTTTCCATAAGGGCGTTCCGCATCCGGGCGTCTTCGGTCACATGTCCTTTCACGTAGCCGACATGAAGCATCTGCGCGCGGCGCTCAAGACGCTGACCGACGCAGGCGTGGAAGTCGAAGATCCGGGCGATGAGATCGGTCCTGAAGCACCGGGCTCGCCGCATCTGGGCCTGTGGTTCCACGATCCCGACGGTTATCGTTGGGAACTTTCCGTACAAAACGGCGCGCGCGAAGCGTAGACGCTTGACCGGCGGCGCGCTTCTTTGTTATGCTGCAAGTGTCCTAGTGTATTAGGACACAAAGACAGCAGATGAACGTGTCGTTACTTTTCGTCGACGACGCTTCGGCGCTTCCGGTATACGCGCAGCTGCAGCAACAGTTCATGTCCGCGATCGGTCGCGGTGAACTGCGGCGCGGCGAGCAACTGCCGAGCGTGCGAGACGTCGCCGCATCGCTCGGAATCAATCCGAATACCGTGAACCGCGCGTATGCGGAACTCGAGCGCGACGGAATGGTGGCGACCAAGCGTGGACGAGGCACGTTTGTCGCGGGCACGCGAAACGCTTCGGATGTTCGCAAGCTGGTCGAAATTGCCGATCGATTCGTCGCGCATGCGCGTTCGCTCGGCTACGAAGGATCGCAGATCGTCAGCTCGGTGCGCGATGCCGTGGGGCGCGCCAAGCAGCAAGGGAGCAGAAGATGAACGCAGTGGTCGTGTTGGGAATTATCGGATTATCGATTTGGTACGTACATCGCTTGACCGAGCGGCGTCAGCGGCCGGCGCGCCGCAACGACGATGCCTTCACTCACGCATTGCTTCCGACCAAAGATTGGCGCTAGAGATCGACGCCGAGCGCGTCCGCTAGCGGCCGAAGCAACTCGCCGTAGGCGCGCGATCGTCCGACCGACGTCGAATAGAGCGGTTTACGCACCTGCGAAACGCTCGCCGTGTGCACCGGCCGCTGCGTTTTGTGGAATTCGAGGCAACGGTCGTCCCATTCGAGTCCGCAATACGCGATAATTCGGCGAGCCTGCATTTCGAAGTCAGCGACGAGCTCTTCATACTGCACCTCAAGCATGAATCCGGGCGGGAGCGCGTCGCGCCAATGCTGCATGATTTTTTCATATGCCCGATAGTACCGCCCGAGGGTACCAATGTCTGAACTCCAGATCATGGACTTCTCGGTAAATCGTGTCGAGAAGCACGACCAGCACGTGTCGAGCGGGTCGCGGCGCACGTGAATGAGGCGCGCGCGCGGCAAGGTCATGGAGATCAGGCCTGCGTGCATGAAATTTCCGGGCATCTTATCGGTTACGCGTTGCGTCAAGGGCGTCGCGAGCTCGCTGAGCGCTCGGACATAGCGCTGCGCAAGGGCGGCGCCGACGGGACCGGGCGTCGCGAACTCGTCCAGGGTAAACTGGTGGAAGAGTTCGAGTTCGCCTCCCGCTACAGCCGACGGATGGCTCGCAATAATCTGCTCGACGAGCGTCGTGCCCGAGCGCGGCATCCCGATGATGAAGACCGGAAGCTCGGACGGGTAATGGCTCACGGCGCCGCGCGCGATCATCTCGCGGGAAAAGACTTGCTCAATGTCTTCGAATCGTCTGAGTAGCGTTTCTTCGTCGTACGGCGTGAGGGAACGCAGCAGGGCATTTGCTCGGATGTAATGGTCGAAGGCCGCGTTCCAATTCTTGGCCGCCTGCTCCAGGTCGCCGAGCGCAAAGTGCGCTTCGAGGCGATCCTCCGAGTCAAGGGCAGTGTCGGCCACAAACGCCTCGAGAGCAGCGCGATGGTTCGTGGTTGCCATATCGCGCATGTTGGCGGTTAATGTTCGGTAGAACGCAGGCCGGTTTGGTGCAAGCTCGATGGCCTTGAGGATGGCTTCCCTGGCTGCTTGGGCATCCCCGAGCGTGAGGTGGCACTCTGCGAGTCGCTGCCAGGCCTCGGCATTTTCAGGTTCAATTTCGATCGCGCGCTCGAAGGCGTGTCGTGCATCCGTCTCCCTCCCCTGGCGCATGCGGAGCATCCCAAGGAAGAGCCAGGTTTCGGCGGCACCATCGCCGGCGGCGATGGCAGCGGCGGCCCGAGCAGCGCCTTCGTCGAGCCTGCCCGAGTCCAGATACTGCTTCATCGCGTTCGCAAGGGCGTCGTGAAACGCGGGCGACAAGTCCAGCGCCCGTTCGAAGTACCGCTGCGCCGCATCGGCCTTTCCCACGGCTCGCAGCACCGCGCCGAAGTTGTTGAGCGCCTCGACCGAGCCCGGGTCGATCGCGATTGCCTGCCCCAGCGCCTTGGCCGCGTCCGCGTGGCGATTGCTCAAAGCAAGGAGCGCTCCGAGGCGAGCGTAGGCCGAAGCCGATGCCGGATAGGCGCTCACCGCTGCCTCTGCCAGTGACACGGCCTCCTCTAAACGCTCGGGATCCGTAAGCGCGAGGATTGCGTCTGGGTCCATGCTTTCCGTTATCGGCCGGTCGGCAGGGCAGCGTGTTGCCCAAACTCGATTGTATCTGTACACTGATCTCAAGTCGGCGTCCGGGCCAGCCGATAGGAAGTAAGGGAGAGGAAGGATCCTCGCCCGTTTTGCGCAGCGTCGCATCTATGGAGGGAACCGGTGGGACAAGGCTTGTCCATCGCCAACAACTTGTTGGCGAACAACGTTCAGTACAACCTGAACCGCAATCAAGAAGCGCTCAAGAACACCGTAACGCAGCTCTCTTCGGGCCTGCGTATCAACACCGCCGCCGATGACCCTTCCGGTCTCGCGATCGCGACGAACCTGCAGACGCAGGTGGACGGCTACAACACGGCCGTTCAGAACGTTCAGAACGCAAACAACGCTGCGCAAGTCGCTGAAGGTGCGCTTCAGACGACCACAGATATTTTGCAGCGCATTCGAAACCTTGCGGTCGAAGCGGCGTCCGATATCAACAGTACGAATGACCGGTTGAACTTGCAGACGGAAGTCTCGCAGTTGCTTCTCGAAGTCAACCGCATCTCGCAAAACACGAACTTCAACGGACAAGCGCTCTTGGATGGAACCCACTCGGGTTTTCAAGCACAACAGAACGCGTTTCTGAAGATCACGGCGAATGCGGCGCTGTCGACCAACGGCAACATTGCGACGGTCCAAGGGATCAACTACGGTTTCCTTGCGGCATCCGTGAAAGCGTCGAACGCGGTTGACTTCAATACCACGTATGGTGGAATCCAAGGGATCTCTCCCGTTTCAGCAGGCGTGGGCGGAACGGTTGACGGCACCATTCAGCTGCAAGTCGTCAATACCGGCGTTTCAATTGCCGTTCAAGAGACCTTTATCCAGAGCAATACCGGCTACGTCTGCGTCTCTTCCACGCTCTGGGGCGGTCAAGGCAGCAAAAACGCCACCGGCGCGACCTCGGGCGGTGCATCGACGAGTCTTCGTACGATTACGGCGAATAGGATTGGTACGAACGGTGCCGGGTTCGACAACGTCCGGATCGTCCTCGGCAATTTCACGACGGCCGACGTCGGTACGACGGCATTCATCAAAGTAAGCCAGAACGTCGCGGCGCTCACCAATCCGAATAATCCGGCGTTCAACTTCCAGTCGGCCGCCGCCGAAGGTGACGTGATTCAAGTCGGTATTCAAGCCACGAATACGGCCACGCTTCGTATCTCGAACATCAACCTGGCGATTTCGGCGTCCAACGCTCCGTCGCTAGGCGCGGAAGATGCGATCGGGCAGATCGACAACGCGCTCGAACGACTGCTCAATCAGCGGGCGCAGCTGGGATCGGTCATCGTTCGCCTCAACGAGGACGCGAACAACGACAACATCGCAGCTGTCAACCTGCAAGCGTCGGAATCCTCGATTCGC
>DASSZO010000090.1:0-2015 GCA_035702815.1 Candidatus Aquilonibacter sp.
GTTTGCGCCGTAGCCGCCGCTGCGATCGACGAAAACGGCCATAGCCAGTTGCGGATGGTCCGACGGCGCCCAAGCGACGAACCACGTCGTGTTGGCGCCGGCACCATTGCCGGTTTCCGCGGTGCCGGTCTTGCCGGAGTAAGGAAGATCTTTGATCTTCAACCCATACGCGGTGCCGCCCGGATCCGTCACCTTGGCCATGCCGGCGCGAACGGCGGCGAAGGCCTGCGGCGTTCCGGGAACGTGGCGGATCACTTCGGGGCCGAAGCGCTTGATCACGTTGCCGTGCGGGTCGCGAATCTCCGATGCGATGTGCGGGCGATAGAGCGTTCCGCCGTTGATGACCGTTGACGCAACGTCGGTGATTTGAAGCGGCGTTGCCTGCATGGCGCCTTGACCGATGCCGAGCATGCAGACTTCGCTCGGCTCCATCGGCACGCCGAAGTTCTTGAGTTCCCATTCGGGCGTCGGCCAGTTGCCCGCATTCTCGCCGGGCAGATCGATGCCGCTCTTGCGCGCCAGACCGAACAGCCGCGCCCACTTTTCCAGACGCACGCGGCCGAGACGCCACGCCATCTGATAGAAATAGCCGTCCGACGACGCGGCGAGCGCGGGGACGAACGTGGTGTTGCCAAGTCCACCCGACGCAATGTCGCGCGCGATATAGCCGCCGCAATCCCACGCGCCCGAGTCGTAGACGATCTCGTTGGGTTTGACCAAGCCTTCGCTGATGACGCCGGTTCCGGTCACCATCTTGAAGGTCGAGCCGGTCGGCGTCGCCGCACCGATCGCGTTATTGAACAACGGATCGGCCGGATCGAGCAGATACTTCGAGACCTTCTTCCAGTTGTTGGCCGCGAAGTCGTTCGGATCGAATTCGGGCTCGCTCGCCATCGCGAGAATGCCGCCGGTCCACGGATCCTCGATGACGACCGCAGCCGCGAGCTTCTTGCCGTGCGCCCACTTTTCGACGCCGTCATGCAGCGCTTTTTGCGCAATCTGCTCCAGGCGCCAATCGATCGTCGTGACCAGCGTATCGCCCGGAATCGCCGACTTCGACGGCAACTTGATGCTCGGCACGACCTGGCCTTGCGCGTCGACGACGACCTGTTGGCCGCCGGGAACGCCGCGCAAATACTTGTCGTACATCCACTCGAGGCCGTCTTTGCCGATGACGTCGTTTGGCGTATAGCCCTCGTTCTTGCGCTTTGCGTACTCGGCTTCGGTGATTTGGCCCACGTAACCGAACACGGCAGCGCCGACCGGTCCCTTCGGATAGTCGCGGATCGGCTGGACTTCGAGATCGACGCCGGGCAGATCGTTGAGCTGCTCGGAGAGGCGCGCGACTTTGGCGACCGGGAGATCGCTTGCGAGGACGACCGGACCGTACGGCTCGTAGACCTGGACCTCGTCGAAGTTCTTGTAGTTGACGCCCCGATGGTGCAGCAGCTGGTCCCAGAGCGAGGCTTCCGAGACGCCCAGGATCGACGAGAGCGTGTGCAGCGTCGCCTTGATGTCGTTGATCTCCGACGGAATCAGCGCGACGACGAATGCGGGACGGCTGCGCACCATGACGTGTCCGCTGCGGTCGTAGATCATTCCGCGCGGCGCGGCAACTTCGATAAGACGCACTTGATTTGCTTGCGCGGCTTGGCGAAACGCCTGGCCTTGCACGACTTGCACTTGGACCAAGCGCACGACGAGCGCGATGACGGCAAGCGCGATGACCGCAATGAATCCGGCGATGCGCCACGGTGATTTCTGCCAGGTGATGCGCGGAACGCGGCGGCGGTCGGTGATCACGCGAACCGATCGCTCATGCGGCGCACGACGAGCATAACGATCATCATCACAACGACGTTATACACGGCTTGAATGAGCGCTTCATGAAAGTGCACGACCGCAAGTCCGGGCGGATAGCCTTCGAAGCCCCACACGATCCAGAAGAACAATTGCCGTACGACGGTCACGGCGATCGTGATGATCGCAACGAGCGGAATCGAGTCGGCGAAGAA
>DASSZO010000082.1:0-3414 GCA_035702815.1 Candidatus Aquilonibacter sp.
ACCCGAAAACCGGCCGCCTCCAGTGCGCGCGTATTTCGTCCGCTGCCGGGCCCGATTTCGAGGACGGCCGGTGCCGCGTGCGCGCGCAGGCGGTCGATCAGCGCGAGTGCGAGCGGGTGCGGCGGGCGAGCGGAGTTCTCCGGCGAATGATCTGTCATCTATGGCGACCGAGACGCTCATTATCGTCGTCGGCGGTGACTACCTTGCGTACGAGATCTGTCGAGAGATCTTAAAGACCGCGGGGCAGCGCGTTGCGCTCGTCTGGAAGCATGAAGAAGAGCGGGCCGCGCGTCTCCTGACCGCGACGACCGATCAGTTGCGCCGCGACTACCCGCGCACGTTCGAGCACTTCAACCTCGATCCGGCCGATACGGCAAGCCTGCACGAAGCGGGTCTCGAGCCGCCCGGCGCGTCGCCGCACCAGCCGAATTTCTGTATCGTCGCCGTCTCCTCCGACGATCGCCTCAATCTTCGCGTGGCGCTGCTCGCGCGTGACATCAACGATCGAACGCGCGTCACCATTCGTCAATTCAATCCCGTTCTCGGACACAAGATCCAGGAGGGGCTGAAGTACAATTGCACCGCGATCTCGCCCGCCGCGCACGCCGCGGCAACCTACGCGGCCTCGGCGGTCGATCGATCGTGCTTTTACGCGCTGCCGTTCCCGACGCTCGAGGCGCAAATCTCGCGGGCGCAGCGCCGCCGCAACCATCGCGAGCAACAGGACGAACTCGAACCGCACGAACATGCGGGAGGCCTGTTCGGTTTCTGCGAGCGTACGGCGGCCGACTTCGGCATCGCCGGCATGACGATGGAGGAGGCGGAACGGCGTTTGCGGGCGCGTATCGTTGCCGTCGACGGCGTTGCGCCGTTTCTCTGTCACGGCGAGGAGACGCACCCCGATGGCGCGTTATTGAGCCGGCCGCTCGAAGATCGCATGCGGGTTGTCGTCTTCGGACCGATGTCGAACATCAAGTCGACATGGCCGCAGGGCGAACATTCGCGTCGCAGCGATTGGCGCTCGCGCCTTGCGGGGATCGTGCGCGACGCGCGCTTTGGTCTGGTTCGAAGCGAGCCGATCTTGCGCTCGGTGTTCTTCGGTGGTTTCGTGTTGTACGTCGTGTTCGCGCTATTTTTCATGGCGGCGCTCGGATTGCATCCGATACCGGCGTTGTACTTCGTGCTCACCACGATGACGACGGTCGGGTACGGCGATATCACGCCTCTACGCCACTTCACACACCCGAGCCCGCTCGAGCTGATCAGCACGCTGGTCGACATGATGGTGATGCTCGTCGGCATTACGATCTTTGCGGTCTTTACCGCGACGATCACGAGCGGTCTCAATGCGGCGCTGCTGCGGCGAACGCGCGGGATTCGCAAGATCCATCGCGCGGGTCACGTCATCGTCTGCGGCGCGGGCAACGTCGGTTCGCTGGTAATCGAGTACCTGCGCGATCTCGGCGAGGACGTCGTCGTCGTCGAGCGCGATCCGGACGCGATTCTCATCGAGTTGGCGCGCGACCGGCGAATCGATCTTCTTACCGGCGACGCCACCAATGACGAAACGCTCTCGTACTGTAATCCCGAACACGCAAAGGCGCTCATCGGCGTGACGAACTCCGACACGTCAAACCTCGAGGTCGCGCTCGGCGCGAAGACGCGAGTCAAAGAGCGCGGTGCGGGTGACATGCACACGGTGCTGCGCATCGACGATCTCGCCTTCGGCGCCTCGATCAAACGGCATTTCGGGATCGACTCGTTCTCGACGACCGAATTGACCGCACCGACGATCGCGGGCCTCGCGCGCTTCGAAAGCACGCGCGGTCGCTTTACGATCTTCCCGCACACCGCGTTCAAGCGGACCTTCCAACTCGCAGAACGGTTCCAGGGCGCCGAGAACGCGCCGCCGCCGACGCCTCCGGAGCGGCCTGGGTATAAGATTCGCTGGGTGCCGCTCTACGTGTGGCGGGAACAGGGGTTTGGCAAGGGGGTTGCCGTCCCGGTACACAAATTTGAGGGCGACGTTCGCCCGGGGGACCGTTTGTTGTTTATGGTCCCGCTGGACCAGTTCACGCAAAGCTGAGCTTCTAACGAAAGGTAGGCAGATGTTAGCCGAGGGCGACAAGCTCCCGAAGCTGACGGTGCTCGACGACACGGGAAACGCGGTCTCGACGTATCACCTCTTGAAAAAGGGACCGCTGGTGTTGTGGTTTTACCCGAAGGATTCAACGCCGGGTTGAACCAGCGAGGGCACGCAGTTCACTGAGTTGTATGGGAAGTTCGAAAAGAAACGTGCGACTATAGTGGGCGTCAGCCGCGATTCGGTCGAATCGCATCAGAAGTTTAAAATGAAATACGGGTTCCCATTTTCGTTGCTCGCGGACACGGAGTCAAAACTCTGTGACGCAATGGGAGTGATCGTAGAAAAAAACATGTACGGGAAGATCACCAAAGGAGTGGCCCGTGCGACGTTCGTGATCGATTCCGACGGCACCATCGTCAAGGTGTGGCCGAAGGTCAAGGTCGACGGACATGCAGCGGAGGTTCTCGCATCGCTACCGTAATGGCGGCCTCGATGCGCGTGCGCGTCGTGGGGTCGAGTGCATCGGTCCCGCGCCCCGGTCGCGCGTGCAGCTGTCATTTGATTCGTACCCGCGAGGCGAACGTGCTGCTCGACATGGGCTCGGGCGCGCTCGCCAATCTGCGCGAGGTGATGGACTATCCCGACCTCGATGCGATCATCATCTCGCACATGCACGCGGATCATTTCCTCGATTTGATCCCGTTGCGCTACGGACTCAAGTATGGGCCGTTGCTGCGCGACGGCCGTATGCCGCTCTGGCTTCCGCCGGGCGGCGAAGCGCAGCTTCGTGCGGTTGCGGCGACGTTCGCTCCGGAAGGCCCGAGCGATTTTCTCGACGAGGTCTTCGAACTGGGTGAATACGATCCCAGTAGCGAGCTCTACGTCGGCAATCTCTCGATTCGATTTACGAAAACGCTTCATTATATCGATGCCTACGCCGTTCGCGTCGAGCGCGACGGTGCAAGCGTCTGTTACTCGAGCGATACGGCTCCCTGCGACCGGGTCGAAGAGCTCGCCCGCGGCTGCAACCTCTTTCTCTGCGAGGCCGCGCTGGGGCTCGCAAGCGAAAATGGGCCGGTGCGCGGCCACCTCTCGGCGATCGAAGCGGGTGAGATGGCGCAGCGCGCCGGCGCCCGCCGATTGGTGCTCACGCACTACGGCACAGAGTTTGCGCCGGGCGAATTGGAAGACGCGGCTCGCAGCGTCTATCACGGTCCGTGCGCAATCGCCGACGACGGCACGGAGTTGACGATCTAATCCATGCGGGCGTTCGCCGTGCTCGTGATCTTGTCGCTTGCAGCCGTCGGCTGCGCGGGTTCGAGCAGCAC
>DASSZO010000122.1:0-2927 GCA_035702815.1 Candidatus Aquilonibacter sp.
AGTATGTGATCGAACTTCCGGCCGGCGAAGCGGAGAAAGACGGCATCACGGGAAGCGTCGCGCTTCCGGAAATCGCTACGCTTTCACCCTAGCGCGCCGATTCACGGCGATGTCGCTTGCCGGCGTGTGTCGGTAAAGCGATAGTCCGAGTAGCGAACTTCCGCGCGTTCGCGCGCCCAGAACAGCCATCCGTGTCCGTGCGCGTGAGCCGATAGGCTCGTCGGCATCACGAACGATCCGAATCGGGCGTATTGCACGGAGAAGTCCACCGTCATTCCGTCGTCGTCTTCGCTTCCATCCGCACCGAGCAGTTCGCCGGTCGAGGCGTCGGCAAAGACCGTATGAACGTCGAGATCGTCGCATGATGACGCCGTGGCACGCACGCTGATCGCGATGGCGTCGTGTCCGTTCCATCGCGCGCTGCGCTCGCCGGTGGGGCGATAACAGTTGGGATCGATGAGGTGTTTGAGCGCGGGAGAATCGTTCCCGCGATCGCGGCCGTCGCCGCTGGGGCTTTCCGACACGATCTTCTTTGCGCGAACGTCCACGACGATCCGTTGCGGCGTTCCGTGATACCCTGCCAGCCCATGCGCGTCGGAACTCTGCACGTATTCAACGTACGCCGGCAATTTTTGCGTGCGCAGCGCCGCAACTGCCACGTCGTAGTCGTGTGCTGCTGTGATCATGCCGCGTGTACCGATAAACGTCGCACGATGTTTCATCCCGTCACAAACGCTGCGATCGCCTCGTTGAAAGAGACATGAAATCCCACTACTTCGTTGCGATCGCGCTGACTGCAGCGTTTGTCGCAGCGCCTCTTCACGTGAACGCGGCCCAGGAAGCCGCGAGCACCGGCGGTACGGTCTGCGGACGCGTCGACGCGGCACCGTCGTACATCTTCCAGTTGCAGCAACAACACCCGCACGACAACATCATCGTCGCGCGTTCCTCAACCGAAGAAGTTCAGGCGCCGGTCAACATCGACGGCACCTACTGCTTCCGTAACCTCCACCCGGACCTTCACACCCTCGTCGCCTTCGAGGACGCCTTCGAAACCCGAAGCGCCAGCGTCACCCCGGTCGCCGGCCAAACCCTCATCGTCGATTTGACGCCGCCGAACGCCGGCATATAATCGGGTGAGTGCCCGAGCTCCCCGAAGTTGAAACGATTGCCCGCGGCCTGGCCAACGCGGTCGTGGGCAAGACGATCGAATCCGTCCAGGTCAGCCTACCAAAAATCGCCGTCGCCCCGCCCGGGGTCGATTTCGCCCGTGCGCTCCAGGGCGACGCGATTACGGCCGTCGGAAGGCGCGCCAAGTACGTCGTGATGCAGCTGGCGTCGGGCTGGTCGCTCGTCACCAGCCTCCGGATGACCGGCCGCCTGGTGGTCCAAGAACCGGGCGAAAGTGAATACCGCGGGACCCATATCGTGTTGAAGTATATGGATGGAACGCGACTAAGCTTCGCGGATCTGCGGACGTTCGGCCGAATGCGCCTGGTGGAGCCAGGCGAGCACTGGGACAAAAGTCTCGGTATCGAGCCGCTTTCCTCAGACTTTACAGCAGAAGCCTTTATCGGTATGCTGTCCGGGCGGACGACGCCGATCAAGGCATTTCTCCTCGATCAGCAACGCATCGCAGGCATCGGAAATATCTATGCATGCGAAGCGTTGTGGGACGCCGGTATCAAACCCGGGCGCCCTGCAAAAGCGTTGACGAAACCAGCGGCTCGCCGGTTACACCGCGCAATCATCGACATACTCCAACGCGCGATCGACATGCGCGGTACGAGCGTCGACGATTACGTGGATGCCGAAGGTTTGCAAGGCGGATTTCAAAACGTGCTTGCGGTCTACGGAAAGAAGAACGAGCCGTGTCCTCGTTGCGGAAAACCGATCGTACGAACGGTGCTCGGACAACGCGGAACGTGGTGGTGCCGAAGCTGTCAGCGTTGATCTGCAAAAATAAAAATAATCGAAGGTAGGAACTTCAACATCTCTACAATTGAAATGGCCCCCGCGCACGAAGAGGAAGACCAGCTCGCGCTCGAGCAGCGCCTCTACGAAGAATCGCTCAAGGTTCTCGATGAGGGGCAAGTCCTGAACGGCATGATCGTTCAGAAAGATAAAGACGAACTGCTCGTCGACGTCGGCGGTAAATCCGAAGGCGTACTTCCCTTCCGCGAGCTCTCGCTGGCGGTCGATCCCAAAGCCCTCAAAGTCGGTGACACCCTCGAGGTGATGATTCACCGCATCGACGACATGGATGGAACGCTCTTCCTGTCGGAGCGCCGCGCGCGCGCGCTCAAGACGTGGGAGAAGGTCATCGAAGCGCACGAGCGCGACGAAGTGATCGAAGCGACCGTCACGCAAGTCGTCAAGGGCGGCGTTCTGGTCGATCTCGGAATGCGCGGCTTCGTCCCCGCATCGCAAATCCGCCGTCAGCCGGTGGGCAATCTCGATGAACTCATCGGGCAAAAACTCCGCTTGAAAGTGATCGATCTCGATCACAAGCGTCACCGCGTCGTGCTCTCGCAGCGTCTGGTGCTCGAAGAAGAGCTGCAGGCCAAGAAGCAAGAGCTCCTCGACACGATGGAAGTCGGTCAGATTCGTGAAGGCGTCGTCGTGCGTCTCGCGGACTTCGGTGCGTTCGTCGACCTCGGCGGCATCGATGGCCTCATCCACAACAGCGAGCTCAGCTACGCGCGCATCAAGCACCCGTCGGAAGTCGTGAAGATCGGCGACGTCGTTAACGTCGAGATCATGAAGTTCGACGCGGAAGCGAAGAAAGTCAGCCTGTCGCTCAAGCATGCGCTCCCCGATCCGTGGGACGAGCATGCCGACAAGTTGTACGAAACGAACAAACTCACGGCGCAAGTCGTCAAGGTGACGCCGAACTATCTCCTCGTCGAGATCGTTCCGGGCATCCT
>DASSZO010000232.1:0-2516 GCA_035702815.1 Candidatus Aquilonibacter sp.
CATCCCGGAGCGACCAAGACGCAGATCCGTCACGCGATCGAAGAGATCTTCGGCGTGAACGTGCTCAACGTCAATACGGTCAACGTTCGCGGGAAAACGCGCAACTTCGCCCGTCGCGGCAACCGGACTTCCGGTAAGCAGAGCGACTTCAAAAAGGCGATCGTCACCCTCAAGCCGGGTCAAAAAATCGAACTCGGCGGCGTCAACTACTTCGAGCAATAACGATGCCAGTTAAAAAATACAACCCGACGAGCCCCGGCCGCCGCTTCGTAACGACGATGGATTTCTCCGACCTCTCGAAGGTCGAACCGGAGAGATCGCTGATCGAAGTTCGCAAGAAGCATTCCGGCCGCAACAACAACGGGCACATCACCGTTCGCCATAAAGGCGGCGGCACGCGCAAGCAGTACCGCATCATCGATTTCAAGCGTTCCAAGGACGGCATCCCCGCCAAGGTCGCGACGGTCGAATACGATCCGAACCGCTCCGCGCGCATCGCGTTGCTGCATTACAAAGACGGCGAGAAGCGCTACATCCTGGCGCCGCTCGGCCTCAAGGTCGGCGACGTGGTTGAATCGGGCACGGGTGCCGACATCAAGCCCGGCAACTGCCTGCCGATCAAAAACGTTCCGGTCGGTACCGTGATCCACAACGTCGAGCTGCGCCCGGGTCAGGGTGGAAAGCTCGTTCGTTCGGCGGGCGTGAGCGCGCAGCTCATGGCCAAGGAGAACGAGTACTCGCAGGTGCGCATGCCTTCGGGCGAAGTGCGCATGATCCACATCGAGTGCCGCGCGACCATCGGTCAGCTCGGCAACATCGAGCACGAAAACCAAGTCATCGGCAAAGCCGGACGTTCGCGTCACATGGGTAAGCGCCCGTCGGTTCGCGGTATCGCGATGAACCCGGTCGACCACCCGCACGGTGGTGGCGAAGCGCGTTCGACCTCGGGTCGTCCTCCGACGACGCCGTGGGGCCAGATGACGATGGGTAAGAAGACGCGCCGCAACAAGCGCACGACGAAATTCATCGTTCGTAAGCGAGGTTCCAAGTAATGGGTCGTAGTCTCAAGAAGGGTCCGTTCGTCGCGGATCACTTGGTCAAAAAAGTTGAGAAGCTCAACGAAACGCGCGAGAAGCGCGTGATCAAGACGTGGAGCCGCGCTTCGGTCATCGTTCCCTCGATGGTCGGGCACACGATCGGCGTGCACAACGGTAAGGCGCACGTCCCGGTCTACGTTACCGAAAACATGGTCGGCCACAAGCTCGGTGAGTTCGCGCCCACGCGACACTTCCGCGGGCACGGTGGCGATAAGGCGGGTGTGAAGTAATGCCGCAACACGGAACGGCCGGACCGAATCAAGCGGTCGCGCATCTCAAGTTCGTTCGCATGGGCCCGCGCAAGTTGCGCCGGGTGGCGGACGCCATTCGCGGCAAGAGCGTGCGCGAAGCGCTCGTGATGCTGCAGTTCTCGGGCGTCTACGCCTCGGAGCCGATCGAGAAGCTCGTGCGCAGTGCCGTCGCAAACGCCGGCAACAACCACGACATGAACACCGACGATCTGTACATCACGCGGATTACCGTCGACGGCGGTCCCGGCGGACGCTTTACCAAACGCCTGGATCCGCGTGCTCAAGGGCGCGCGTACTTCAAGCGCAAGCGCCTCTCGCACGTGACGGTCGTGGTCAGCGAAACGCCGCCCGAGAAGAAGAGCAAGATTCGCGCGGGAGCGAGCGTTTCGACCAAACGGGCGAGCGCTACGGCGACGCGTCGCGCCAGCACCAAACGCGCCACTGCATCAGCGGGAGCCGCATAACACTATGGGACAAAAGATCAATCCGGTCGGCCTTCGCCTGGGTATCACGCGCACGTGGGACAGCCGGTGGTTCGAGAAAAAGCACTACATCGAGTGGCTGCACGAAGACGTCAAGATCCGTAACTTCTTCAAGAGGTGGATGCGTTCGGCCGCGATCAGCAAGATCGAGATCGAGCGTCGCGCCAATCAAGCGCGCGTGATCGTCAACACCGCGAAGCCGGGTATCATCATCGGCAAGCGCGGCGTCGGCATCGAAGACATCCGCAAGAACCTCGAAAAGCTGACGGGCAAGAACGTCGCGGTCAACGTGATGGAGATCAAGCATCCGGAATTGGATGCCCGTCTCGTGGCGCAGAATATCGTCGATCAACTCGAGAAGCGCATCGCGTTCCGCCGCGCCATGAAGCAAGCCATCATGCGCACCATGAAGGCCGGCGCTCGCGGCGTGAAGGTTCAAGTTTCGGGCCGTCTCGGCGGCGCGGAAATCGCGCGCACCGAGCGCAACAGCGACGGCAAGGTGCCGCTGCACACGCTGCGCGCCGACATCGATTACGCGCACGTGGAAGCGTTCACGACCTTCGGACGCATCGGCGTCAAAGTGTGGATCTATCGCGGCGAAGTGCTGCCCGAACACGCCCGCGACGGCCGCGGCGAGCGCCCGCAATTCCGGGATCGCCGCGATCGCGGCGGACGCGGGGGCGGAC
>DASSZO010000234.1:0-3373 GCA_035702815.1 Candidatus Aquilonibacter sp.
CCTTGCCGGTCGATCTGCACCGCTAGCCCTTTACGCAGCGCGCGGCTGTCGATCTGACCATCGATCCACTCGCCGCGCATACTGCTGAAGCTTTTCGTCTCGAACGTCGCCTGCAGGTCTTCTTTGAACTTGATCGACGTCGACACGGTACGCCTCGACGTATTACCCACGAAAAGCACCATCTGCCCGTCGCGTTGCAGCAAAATCGCCGTTACGTCGTCGTTGAGTGCCTCGAGCATGGCGTCGGTGATGTCTTCATCGTAGGCGTGATACTCCACGGAGTTTTTGAATCGGAACGTCGCGTACATCGTCAAATCCGGCGACCGCACCACGAACCAACTCACGAACGCGCCGCGAAAGCGCAGCTTTCGTACGCCGAGCCAGCGCCAATCCGGCGCGAGTCGCGGATAACATGACGGCTCGCCCGCGGCAAGATCGAGACCGGCCGCGCCTTCGATCGCAGCCCAGAGATAGCGGGGCGGAAACCATGGTGAGAGCATCATGCCGCGATTGACCAACGTCTCGCCGTGGAGCCACTCGCTGAATTGCCCCGGCACCGTATTATTTCGCCGCGGATCGCGCGAATAGTGACGAAAGCTCTCCGAGAGCGCAGATGCCATGAAATCCGGGTTGAAGCGCGCCGCCGCGAAGGCGTACCAAAACGTCACGCCGACCCAGACCCCGCCCATCAAACCGTAGCCGTGCGTCGGGCCGTAGTTGATGTCGTCGCGCGGGACCGTGCGGATCCCAGCCGAGGTCCAGAACGGTTCGACGCTCAAGCGACTGATGATATGCGCGGCGCGATCGCGATCCGCAACGCCGAACATGACCGGAAAGACAAGGTCGCACGTGACGTCCGTGCGTTTGGTACCGTCGACACCGAGCGTAAGATAGTAAAGGCCCGTTTCCGGGTCGACGAGATGGGTATTGATCGCGTCGCGCAGATCGTCGGCCGAGCGGTTGAATCGGTCGCTCTCGGCGCCCTTACCCAACTCGGCTGCCATCTTCGCAACCGCACCAAGCGCAGCGAAACACTCGGAGTTGAGCTCGGTGACCGCGCCGCTGATGCGATACCCCTCGATCACGTTGCGCCAGCCGGCGATCCCCCAATCCGCCGTCCCCTGCGAACGGCAAAACACCAAACCACGCTCGTCGCGCTGCGACAGTATGTACTCCGCCGCACGCTTGCACGGCCTGTAGGCTTTACGCAGAAAACGCTCGTCGCCGGTGGCGTTAAAGTGGTGCCATGCCGCGAGAATGATCAGCGGCGTGTCGTCATTGATGTTGAGGCGATAATCGGCGGTATTTCCGTTGCGGATGTCGTAATACTCGACCGCCATCCCCTTCTTTTCCATGTGCTCGAGATACCACAGCAACGCCTGATGGGAGAAATCAGGTGTGACGTAGTCCGACCCGAACGCAAACCACGCCGTGTCACGAGCAACGCTATTGTTGGAGCGCGTCGGATCGTTGACGAAGCACCACCCGGTCGGCGCTAGCGACTGGGTACGCAGCATGTTCGCCTTGGCCCAAAGAACGCCGCGATTGACGTCCGCGTCGGGAGTCATTACGACGGCGCGATTGAGGATGGTGTGATAACGCTCGCGCGTTCGCGCCTCGGCTTGTTTGACCGATGGAGCGCGATCGACGATTCGTCCCAGCTCGCGCGTTCCGTCGCTCGCCGCGCAGAGCATGAACGTGAGCTCGATCTTCTTGCCGTCCGCGAGAACGAAGCGATGCTCGAAGAGTGCGATATACTCGTGCGCGTTTCGGACGACCGACTGCGAAAGCGGGCCTGGGTAATCGACGCGGCTACATTTGCCGTGGTCGTCCGTCACCTCCCAGCGATCCGGACGACGATTACAAACGAAGGCGCGCGCGAACGACGGCGCTTCCTCGTTATAGACGACGAATGCACGCCGGCGCTCGTCGTATCGTGCCCGAATGTCACGGTTGAAGTCGCCCCGAAGATCCGCAGCTGCAATCGACGCCATCTCGACATCGTGTCCCGATGTATTTTCAAGCTCGACGTGATAGTAGGCAATGGCCGGATCGGCTCGCTCCAACTCGGGCTGTCCGTTGAGCATGAAGACCTTTTCGCGAACGACGACGCCGTTGGAAAGCTCGTACACGTGCTCTTGCCGGTCGGGGTGAATGATATAGTCGCCCGGCAGCTTCCCTAGCGGAACGTTCGTAACGGGATTCCAGTAGTAGAGCTGCATGCCGCGGATGACCACGCGGCCAGCATCAATCGAGTAGAATCGCTCGATCGCACCGTTTGCCTTCAGGATGATCGCGCCTTTTGGAGCACCGATCGTGCTCCCGACGGCCATCTGCGTATCCTCGACGGTGTACGTCGATATTCGTTCGCCCGATCCCGTAACTTTTGCGATCACAGGCTTCCCGACTTCTTGGTCATGCCACCGTCGATCACGTACGAGGCCCCCGTAATGTACGCTGCGTCGTCCGATGCGAGAAAGACGCAGAGCGCGGCGATTTCGTCCGGATTCGCCATCCGGTGGAGCGGAATCTCATCGAGCAATTTGTCATATTTTTTGGTGTCGGCTTTGAGTTTCGCATCCATCGGCGTATCGACCGCGCCCGGGCACACGTTGTTCACGGTAATGCCGTACGGTGCCAATTCGACCGCGATCGTTCGCATCAACATTCGCAACCCGCCCTTGGCCGCACAGTACGGCGCATTCGTCGGCATCGTCAGCTCTTCGTGAACCGAGCTGATGTTGATGATGCGCCCGCCGCGCTGTTGCCGAACCATTTGCTTCGCGGCAGCCTGCGAACAGAGCCACGGGCCGGTGAGATCGATATCGATCACCCGCTGATACGTTTCGAACGGCATATCGAGAAAGGGATGCTTCTCCTCGACGCCGGCATTGTTGACGATGATGTCTAGGCCGCCGAAATGCCGGGCTGCGGCCTTCACCAATGCGTCGACATCGTCGGGTTTTGAAATGTCCGCTTCCACTGCATATGCGCGGCCGCCGAAATTCTCGATCTCGTCGACGAGCGTTTTCGCGGGCGCGGCATCGCCGAGATAATCGATCACCACCCGTGCGCCTTCGCGCGCCATGACGGTCGATATCGCCTTTCCAATGCCGGAATCGCCGCCCGTTACGATCGCCACTTTCTCATTGAGCCGCATCATCGCGTCGTCTCACGCTCCGTAAGCGCCGTAAACGAGGTTTCACCTCGTTCGACCATCGGGACACGGGCGAGGCTCGGCCCGAACGCCATTCCAAGCGTCCAATCCAGGGCCACGCGGGCCTTACGTCCCGCGCCGGGCAGCCGTCCAAGATAGTACCCGCGCCACAACACCCATGCCGCGAGACCGCGAAGCTCGAGGCCGCCGGGCAAT
>DASSZO010000260.1:0-2040 GCA_035702815.1 Candidatus Aquilonibacter sp.
GCCGTTACGAGTCGCCGTCGTCGGTGCCGGAGCGATTTCCGGCGCCTATGAATTGGCGATGCGTCAAATGCAAGACGCAGCGATTACCGCGGTCTGCGACGTGAACCGCGATCACGCCGAAACCTTCGCGCAACGCGCGCATTGCCGTGCCTTTGCGTCCCTCGACGCCCTCGTGGATTCCGGCGGCTTCGACGTCGCGGTCGTCTGCACGCCGCCGGCTACACACGAGCCGGTCGCATGTTCGCTTCTCGCAGCGGGCGCGCACGTGCTGTGCGAAAAGCCGCTGGCGATCGACGCCGAGTCGGCCGCCCGGATGCTCAACGCGGCGTCGCAATACGGCCGGATTCTGACAATGGCGTCGAAGTTTCGCTTCGCGCGTGACGTTCGCGTTGCGCGCGACCTCACGCACGGCGGCGTGATCGGCGACCTTGTCTTCTTAGAAAACGCATTTACGGGACGCGTCGACATGCGCTCGCGCTGGAACGGCGATCGCGCGGTCAGCGGCGGCGGGGTCTTGATGGACAATGGGACGCACGCCGTCGATCTGTTGCGCTACTTCATGGGGCCGCTGTCGCACGTACAGGTCGTCGAGGGGCGGCGCTTCCAGGAATTGTCCGTCGAAGACACCGTGCGCCTCTTCGTGCGCAATAGCGATAGCGTGATGGGGACCTCGGATCTCTCCTGGAGCATCGATAAGCATCTGGGTTCGTATTTGCGTCTTTACGGCACGCGGGGAACGATCGTTGTGGGTTGGAGCGAATCGAAGTACGTGCTCAACGACTCGCCGCAGTGGACGACGTTCGGTGACGGATACGACAAGGTTCAAGCCTTCCGCGACCAGCTTGCAAACTTCTTCGCAGCGGTGCGCGGCGAAGCGGATCTGCTCGTAACGCCCCTCGACGCACTGGCATCGGTCGACGTCGTTCGCGCCGCATACGATGCGATGGAACGCTCCGGCTGGCAGCCCGTCAACGCGTCGTGGTCAGTCCAGCCGCCGGCCTTGCAGGTGTCGTGATGGCGATTCATCCCACAGCCCTGATCGAGCCGGGTGTTACGATCGGGCGTCACACCTCGATCTGGGATAACGTTCACGTCCGTCATTCAACCGAGATCGGTTCGGAATGCATCATCGGCGAGAAGACGTACATCGCCTACGGCGTCAACATCGCCGACCGCGTGAAAATCAATGCGTTCGTGTACATATGTACCGGCGTGAAAATCGAACGCGGGGTGATGATCGCGGCCGGGACCGTCTTCACGAACGACCGCTTCCCTCGAGCGACGACGCCGGATTTCGCCCATCTGCTCTCGTCCGATCCCGATGAGAACACGCTTCCGACGATCGTTTGCGAAGGCGCCACGATTGGAGCACAGTGCACGATCGCGGGCGGTATTCGCATCGGGCGCTTTGCGATGATCGGTATGGGATCGGTCGTCACGCACGACGTTCCCGATTTCACGCTCGTGATGGGGTCGCCGGCGCGGCCCGCCGGGTATGTGTGCGCCTGCGGCCGGCCGCTGCATGTCGACGGCGTTCGCATGACCGACATTGCACGGGAAGTGTCATGCGAGCTGTGCGATGCGCGTTATCGCGTCGGCGGAACGCAGGTGGAAGAGTTGGCGACCGCACTATGAACATCGGAATCGTGGGCGGCGGCATGCTCGGCATGACCGTGGCGTGGCGCGCGGCGCTTGCGGGTCACCGGGTCACCATTTGGGAGTCATCGTCACGTTGCGGTGGACTCGCCGAACCGTGGACGATCGGAAACGTGACCTGGGACCGCCATTATCACGTGATCGTGCGCCAAGATCGCGCGCTGCTCTCACTCTTGCGGGAATTGAATCTCAGCGACGACATCACGTGGGTTTCCGCGAAAACGGGCTTCTACATCGACGGAACGATGTATCCGTTTACGAGCGTGTCCGATTTTCTGCGCTTCGCGCCGCTGTCGCCGTGGCAGAAGATGCGCCTAGCGGCGACGATTCTTCGCGCGCAGCAAACGAAAGATTGGCGTTCGCTCGAGCGCATTACGGCCGTCG
>DASSZO010000207.1:0-4624 GCA_035702815.1 Candidatus Aquilonibacter sp.
ACCTACGAGAAAATGGTCAACAACATTCAAGAGGCCCGCGCGCGCGACGCTTACGTGATCGCCATCGCCACCGAGGGTGACGAAGCGATCTCCCAGCACGCCGACACAGTCATCACCGTACCCGCCGCGCCGGAGGCGTTCACGCCGCTGCTCGCGGTCATCCCGCTGCAACTGCTCGCCTATCACATCGCGGATATCGAAGGCAAGGACGTGGATCAGCCGCGCAATCTTGCCAAAACCGTCACCGTCGAATAGGACGAGTTTCAATCCCTCGTGCCGGCCGCGCGTTTGACCGAACATGCGACCGGGCACAAGCTTTCTACGGGGAGCTGCAGAAAGGCCGTGGAGCGATGATGATGTCGAAGCCCGTCGATGCGGTCACGATCCGGTGGACGGCTGATGCCACCGGACGAATCACCTTTTTTAATCGCGACTGGACGAACTACACCGGCGTTGCGGACGCCGAGGTGTACGGCAGTGCCGACGCGTGGATTTCGTGCGTGCATCCCGACGACCAGGCGCTGGTGCGCGCAATGTGGTCCTCGCGCGCGCTCGAAGCCGACAGTTACGTGGTGCGTTTTCGCTTACTCGGACACGACGGCATCTTCCGGCCCTTTCAAGGCGTCGCAGTGCCGGTTCGCGACGGCGGCGCCGTCGCGTCGTGGGCCGGGTATTGCGAGTCGGTCGAATCTGCGCGCGACGCACGCTGACGACGAGGCCGCGCGTTCGCAATAGCGAATGAATCGGCCGATATGATGCGGTCCGACGGGCGCAGGCCCGATGAACTTCGCCCGGTTTCTATCGAGCCGGGCTTTCTCAAATATGCCGAAGGCAGCGCGCTGATCACGGTCGGTAACACGCGGGTGCTCTGTGCGGCCAGCCTCGAAGAGAAAGTCCCGCAGTGGCTCAAAGGCAAGGGCGTGGGCTGGGTGACCGCCGAGTACGCGATGCTCCCGCGCGCGACGCACGAGCGTACGCAGCGGGAAGCCGCCCGCGGAAAAGTCGGCGGGCGCACGCACGAGATTCAACGCATCATCGGCCGGGCGCTGCGCGCCGTGACGAACACGGCGAAGCTGGGCGAGCGCACGATCTGGATCGATTGCGACGTCTTGCAGGCCGACGGCGGCACGCGAACCGCTTCCGTCACCGGCGCCTACGTTGCGCTCGCGCTTGCGCTGGGCGCATCCAAGCATTTCACCGCCTCGAATTGGCCGCTTGCCGGCATGATCGCAGCGACGAGCGTCGGGGTGGTCAACGGCACGCCGCTGCTCGACCTCGCGTACGACGAAGACAGCCGCGCGCACACCGACATGAACGTGTTCATGACCGACGCGGGCAAATTCGTCGAAATTCAAGGCACCGCCGAAGCGGCGCCGTTCGACCGCGCGGAGCTCGACACGATGCTCGCACTTGCCGAGGGCGGCATTCGTTCGCTGTTTCGCGCGCAGCGCGACGTGCTCGCCGCCGCCGGCGTGCCGCTTCCCGCCGGTGCGCATGCCTGACTTCGGGGCGCTCGTCGCGCGCGTCGCACAGTTCCACATCACCGATGCCGCGATGAAACGCGCGCAACGCGAAGCGGAAGAAGCGATCGCAGCAGGGACGGTCGACGATCGGATCCGCCGCGCGTATCTCGCAGCCGTCCGGCGCTACTTCGAGCCCTTCGAGCGGGAAGCGCGCGGGCATCTGCGCGATGTGGATCGCCGGCTCGAACATGCCAATCAAGTCGTCTTTAACCTCACCGCCGAACGCGGCGTCGCCGTAAAGCGGATCGAGGCGACGCAATCGGTGTTGGCCGAGTTGGGCGCCGTCGAAAGCGCCGGATGAAGATTCTCGACCGCTTCGGCCGTGCGACCATCGATTTCTTCGAATACTTCGGGGGAATCGTCATGCTCGCCGGAGAGTCGGCCGGGTTCCTCTTGCGCCTGCGTATCCGGTTCATCGAAACGATCAACCAGTGCTATTTCCTCGGCGTTCAGTCGATCTCGATCGTCATCTTGACATCGCTCTTCACCGGCATGGTCATCTCGCTGGAGTCGGCCGTGCAGGCGGTGCAATTCGGCGTGGGAAGCCTCGTTGGAGGCGCGGTCGCGTTCGCGTCGGTCCGTGAACTGGGCCCGATGCTCACCGCCGTGGTCGTGGCAGGCCGCGTCGGCGCCGCAATTGCAGCCGAAATCGGTTCGATGGTCGTCACCGAACAGATCGAGGCACTGACCTCCATGGGATTGGAAGTCCCGCGCTTTTTGGTCGTGCCGCGGCTGCTCGCAATGCTGGTGACGCTGCCGTTGCTCACCGTGTTCGCCGACGTCGTTTCCATCGCCGGCGGAATGTGGATCGCACAGACGTACGCCCATATTTCCACCGATACGTTTATCGCGTCGGCACGTCAATCGGTCGGCTTCGAAGACGTGCTCAAGGGACTGATCAAGTCGCTGGTATTCGGTCTCATCATCTCGTTCGTCGGCGCATACCAGGGTCTGCGCACCCGCGGCGGCGCGGCCGGCGTCGGCGCGGCGACCACCGGCGCGGTGGTCCTCTCGATCATCCTGATCTTCGTCTCGAACTTCGTCATGTCGTTCGTGCTCTTCGGGACGCAGTAACGTGCCGCCGATCCTCGCTCGACTCGACGACGTCTCGCTCTACTACGGCGACAAAGTCATCCTCAAGAATTGCAGCCTCGACATCGTCGAAGGCGCGATCACGTGCATTATCGGCCTGTCGGGCGCGGGAAAGTCGACCATTCTGCGACTGCTCGACGGTCTGCGCAAGCCCGACGCGGGGCATGTCTACATTCGCGACGCCGACATCTGCCACATCGCCGAGTCGCAACTGATGGACGTGCGCCGGCGCATCAGCCTGTCGTTTCAATTTGCGGCGCTCCTCGATAGCCTCACGGTCGGCGAAAACGTCGCGCTGCCGCTGCGCGAGCACACGCACCTTTCGGATAAAGAAATACAGCAGATCGTCGAGGATGCGCTCGACTCCGTCGGCCTCGCGCACACGTTCGACAATATGCCGAGCGAACTGTCAGGCGGCATGCTCAAACGCGCCGGCTTCGCGCGAGCGATCGTCACGCGTCCCGAACTCATCCTCTACGACGAGCCGACAACCGGCCTCGATCCGATCGTCACCCACTTGATCACCGATACGATCGTTCGGCTGCGCCAGAAGCTCAACGGCACAGCGGTCGTCATCTCGCACGACCTGCAGTCGATCTACATGATGGCCGACTACGTCGCCATGCTGTTCGAAGGCGCCATCATCGCCTACGGAACCGTCGACGAAATCAAGAAATCGATCAACCCGATCGTGCAACAGTTCATTCAGGGCTCCGAAGTGGGACCGATACCCATATGACCGGGCTCCGGCTACGTGGAACGAACGGCACACGGAGCCGCTCCTCGCAACGCCATCCTGGCGTTGCTCCTGCTGCCTTCCTCGCCGCTCCCGCCATCCTGGCTCCGCGGCTCGTTCAGAGCCTCCGTGCGCCGTCCGTCCCACGTAGCCTCACAGGCGTTCAAATGGCCATGCGAAAAGAAGTACGATAATGACGAAGCAGGCGCAGGTCGGTGCATTTGCTATTTTGGCGTTGCTGCTCCTATTTGGGGTATTCTACGTCATCACCGACTTTGGTACGCGGCATACCGGGTACCGGGTGGGGATCCATTTTCAGAGCGCCGCAGGCTTGCACGGCGGTGCGTTGGTGTATTTTTCGGGCGTGACGGTGGGAACGGTCGATTCGATCACGCTGCTGCCGGATAACACCGTCGACGTCATTCTTGCGATCAATCGTGATGTCGACATCCCGCGTGCATCGCGCTTTTTGATTCAAGCGCCGCTGACGGGCGACCCGAATCTGCTCATCGTTCCGCCCGTGCCGCGTCCGCGTCCGTCCGGCGTGGTCGGACCGACTCCCGCTCCGCCTGCCGTGGCGTTGTTGGAACGACAAGTGCTCCCCGTCGATCAGCAGCCGCAGGGCACCAACACGGCGACGATCGCGGATCTGTTGGAGCAAGGTCAAGGCGAAATCAAACGACTCGATACGATGCTTGCCGATCTGGAAGCGCGCGAACCCAAACTGCTCGACACGATGCAGCAGACGCTGGCGAACGCCAACGAGTTGACCGTGACGATGAAGAATTCGGTCAGTTCGATGACCGCGCAGTTGCAGACGAGCCTTGGGCAGGCAAGTGCGAACATCGTCTCGCTCACCGGCACGCTCAACGATAGCGCCAAGCTCAACTCCGGACACATCAACAGCATCCTTGCCAACTTCGACGAGACTGCGCGCGCGCTCAACGTCTCCATGACGCAGCTCGAAGCGCTTGCCACCAACAAGAACCTGCACGACAACGTGCTTGCGACCGTGCAAAACATCCGCGACACGACGGCAAACATCTCGTCGATCACGCGGGATATCGAAAGCCTCACCGGCGATCCGCAGACGCAGGCCCAGCTCAAGAACACGGTTGCCAACCTCGACGCAACGATGCAGCGCGCGAACTCGCTGCTCGGTTCGCTCGGCGGCACCAGTAACGTCTACGGTGTCGACACCGGGGCGACGCCCTATCCGCTTCCGGCCGTTTCGCCGTACCCCGCGCCCCAAGGCGCGCCGATTCAAGGGCTG